>CAUZBE010000155.1:0-7098 GCA_963577885.1 Alphaproteobacteria bacterium | reverse complement strand
GGATAGAAACATCCAGGGCGGAAACCGGCTCGTCGCCAATGATCACTTGCGGATTCAAGGCCAAGGCCCGGGCGATGCCGATGCGTTGGCGCTGCCCACCAGAAAATTCGTGGGGGAAACTATTCATTTGCGCCTTGCGCAAGCCGACCCGGTCAAACAGTTCGGCGACCCGCTGCTTACGCTCGGCCGCCGAGCCAATGTCATGAACGCGCAGCAATTCCTCGACAATATCTCCCGCCGACATGCGCGGGTTCAGCGAGGAGTAAGGATCCTGAAAGATAATCTGCATCTCGCGGCGGACCGGCCGCATCTCGGCCTTGCTTAAGTCGGTGATATCACGGCCATTGAGCCTGATACTGCCTGCGGTGGGATCGAGCAGGCGGAGTACGGTTCTGCCCACGGTCGATTTGCCGCAGCCGCTTTCTCCCACCAGGCCTAGGGTCTCCCCCTGGTTGATGTGAAAACTGATGCCATCAACCGCAAAAACCTTGCCACCCCCGCGCGACAGCAGTCCTTTTTTAATCGGGAAATGCTTCTTTAGATCAACGACCTCCAACAGCGGTATTTCTGGGCCATCAGCCAGGGTTGGGGTTGTGATGGGAGCCGGGTCAGTCATTCTGATCTCCATATAGACGATCCGAATGCCAGCAGGCGGCCCAGTGTCCGGGCCGTTTTTCCTCGTAGACCGGATATTCTAACCCGCAACGGTCATCGGCAAATTGACAGCGCGGCGCGAAAACGCAGCCCGGCGGTAAGTCGTTCAGGGGGGGCACTATACCGGGAATTTCCTCCAACCGTGCGGTGGAGACATGTTCCTCGCCCTTGATGATGTCCAGGTGCGGCACCGAGGCCATCAGGCCACGGGTATAAGGATGCATGGGCTTGGCGAACAACGGCTCCACATCGGCTTCTTCGACCTTTCGTCCCGCATACATGACAATAACCCGCTGGGCCGTTTCCGCAATGACGCCAAGATCGTGGGTGATCAGTATCACGGCCGTCCCCAGTTGTTCCTGAAGTTGCAGGATCAGATCTAGAATTTGCGCCTGAATGGTGACATCCAGCGCCGTCGTCGGCTCGTCGGCGATCAGCACCTTGGGATTGCACGCCAGCGCCATGGCAATCATTACGCGCTGGCGCATGCCACCAGAAAGCTGGTGGGGATATTCCTTGGCCCGCTGCGCCGGCTCGGGAATTTTCACCAGTTCCAGCATCTCCACCGCCCGTTTCAGAGCCTCGGCCTTGGATAGATTCTGATGCAGGACCACGGCCTCGGCAATTTGAAAGCCAATGGTCAGAACCGGGTTCAGCGAGGTCATCGGCTCCTGGAAAATCATCGAGATATCATTGCCGCGAATATTTCGCATCTCGGACTCATCAAGGTCGAGAAGGTTTCTGCCATCCAGGGTGATTCGACCCCCAACGGTGCGCCCGGGCGGGTCGGGTATCAGGCGCATGACAGAGAGGGCGGTGATGCTTTTGCCACATCCGGACTCGCCCACAATGCCAAGGGTTTCACCCCTACGCAAATTGAACGAGACACCGTCCACCGCCTTAACGATGCCCTGGCGGGTGTAAAAATAGGTCTGCAACCCAGCGACCTCCAAAGCCAGCTCTTGGCTTTGCGGCACCGAATTTGCCAAAGTGTCTCGGTTGCTATCTACAGTCTCGACCATTCATCCCGTGTCCAAGGTTGGTTATTGGGTATCGTTTGCCACGGCTCAGTTACGCTGTCTTGGGTCGAGAATATCGCGCAAGGCGTCGCCGAAAAGATTGGTTCCGAACACTGCCAAGCTGATGGCGAGGCCGGGAAAAACCACCAGCCAGGGCGCCACGCGCACATATTCTGCCGCCGATTCCGAAAGCATGCGGCCCCAGGATGGATGCGGTTCCGGCACACCCAGGCCAAGAAAGGAAAGCGAGGCTTCGACCAGAATAGCCGCACCAAGCTGAGCCGTGAATAACACGATTAAGGGGGCCAGAATATTTGGCAGGACGTGCCGCAGGGCGACGCGAAGTTCACTCATGCCAGCCGCCCGTGCCGCCTCGACAAACGGCATCTCGCGCAGGGACAGGGTGGACGAGCGCACCACGCGCGCCACGTTCGGCACCAGCGGGATTGATATGGCGATGATCGTATTTTCCAGCGATGGCCCCAATGAGGCGGCCATCACCAGGGCCAGCACCAGCAGCGGCAGCGCCTGCATGATATCAATTAGGCGCTGCATCAGAAGGTCGAACCAACCCATCAGGTAACCCGACATCAGGCCGATGATAACGCCGATGCTGCCGCCCAGTAGGATCGAGGCTACACCCACAGTCAGCGAAATACGCGCGCCGTGGATAATACGGCTCAACATATCGCGCCCCATCATGTCGGCGCCCATCAAAAATTCTGCGCCCGGTGCATGCAGCGAGGCCGAGGCTAGGGTTTGCAGAGGGTCATGGGGCGCGAGCACATCGGCAAAGACGGCAGAAAACACGAAAATGATCATAATCACCGCGCCAATAGCGCCCAGGGGGTAGCGGCGGGCATAGAACAGAACCCTATCCCGGTGGGTCAAGACATTAGCGCCGGCCTTTGCCAATTCGGCGTGATGGTCGATATCAACCATTGTGCCGGTCCTTTCCTGGAGCAAATAGCGCCGCCCGCTTCGCATACGGTCTACTGGAAGTTGCTCTACTCGGCATATTTAATCCTCGGGTCCAGTACGGCGTACAACATATCGACGGCGAAATTGATCACCACGGTGACCACCGCTATTAGCATGACCAAGTTCTGCACAATCGGGTAATCCCGCATCAGGATTGCCTCGACCAGGAAATGCGCCACCCCGGGAATATTGAAAACGGTTTCGGTAATAATCAGGCCGCCTATCAGGAACGCCGCCTCGATCCCGATGATCGTGGTCACCGGCAGGACAGCGTTTTTCAAGGCGTGGTGATAGTTGATGGAGTTTTCCGACGCGCCCTTGGAACGAGCTGTACGGATATAGTCCTGCCGCATGACTTCCAGCATGGAGGAGCGGGTCAACCGCATGATTAGGGCGGAGGAGCGGAAGCCCACCGCTGCCGCCGGTATGGAGTACAGCACCAGTTCGTCCCAAAGGTTATCCGGCGGGTCCAAATAGATTGGGATGGTGCCAAAAGTCGAAACGAAAAACATCAGGATCAGCAGCGCCAGCCAAAATGACGGCAGCGACAAGCCGCTAAGCGAGACTATCCGTAAGATGTAATCCAGCGCGGTATCCTGTTTCACGGCGCTGATGACGCCCAGGGGCAGGCCGAACAGAACCGAAAAGAACAGCGCCAGACCCGCCAGTTTCGCGGTAATGGGTATGCGCGGGCCCAATTCATCAACCGACGGCATTTCCGAAACATAGGAAAAACCAAGGTCCCAGACCAGCAGGCCTCGGATCCAGTGAAAATACTGCACCGGGATCGGCAGATCCAGACCAAGTTCCTTTTCAATCTGGGCTTTTTCTGCCGGATCCACGAAGCCGGCGGAATCGAACATGATATCGGCGATGTTACCGGGCATCAGCCGCAACAAGACAAAGATAATGATAGATATCCCGATCAGCGTCAGCAGCATCAGCAGAAAACGTTTCACTATATAAGTGCCCAACGCCCGCTTCCCTTCATCCGGGTAGGTCCGTCACGAAAATTGTTTAGCGGCTAAAATTAGCCACAAGACCGGACCGGCCGGGACGCCCCCAGGCAGATATTCCTGGGCGGCGTCCCGGCCATTTTCCCGGTGGCTACTGGATTATTTGTCCATCCAGACGTCTTCCATGCGCCAATTGTTATAAATGCTGTTCACATGGGTGACGAAGCCGTGGACATAGGGCTGCCAGCACTGCGCCGATTTGATGTGGTAGATCATCGGCCGGGCCGCATCTTCCTGCAGCTTCTTGTCGATTTCCCAAACCAGCTTCTTACGTGCTTCCTGATCTTCCATCATGGACTGCTTCTCGAACAATTTTTCCATTTCCGGTTTGCAGTAGCCTGTGTAATTGCGCTGCGAGCCGCAGGAATAGTTCTCATAGAAGTTGGCATCGGGATCATCAACCCCGGCACCGGTCAGGTTCAGGCCCACCATGTAGTCCTTGCGGGCCACTTTGGCATGCCAATTGGAAGTTTCCACCGTATCCAGTGTGGCGTCGATATAAACCTCCTTCAAGTGGTCAATCAAGATCACCGCCGGGTCACGATAGACCGCGATATTGCGGGTCGAGACTTTGACTTTCAGGCGGTTGTCCGCGCCATAGCCGAGACCTTCCATGATTTTCCGGGCAGCAGCGCGGTTACCCTCAATGTCCAGGCTATAACCGGCAACCTTCGCCAGGACGTCTTTCGGCATGCCCCAGACACCGGCAGGTGGTGGCATCATTGCACCACCGCGATCGTATTGGCCGTGACCAAGGATATCGATGAAGGCCTGACGATCAATGGACAACACCATTGCCTTGCGAATACCGGCATCGTCGAACGGCGGCTTAAACTGATTGACGATCAGGTTGACGGAAACACCAATTGGCACCAACTCACAAACTGCATGTGGCGCCTGTGCCTTAACATCCTTCAGTAGTGGGATGGTAACATCAACGTTGAAAGTAAAATCGAACTTGCCCGCGACGAAGGCTAGCACGCGGGTGGCGCGACTTTTGATGATGGTCCATTCGATGCCATCAAGATAGGGCCGCCCCTCTTTCCAGTAGTCCATGTTCTTGGTGAACTTCACATGCTCGTTCTGTTTCAGGCTGACGAACTTAAAAGGGCCGGTGCCGATGGGATGGGTCCGCATCTTCTTTGGCGATACATGGCACGGATAGACCGGTGAATAACCACCTGCCAGCAACGCCACAAAAGCCGGTTGTATGCGTTTGAGATGGAAAGTTGCCTGATAATCACTATCGGCGGTCACTTTATCCAGGTTCTTATACCAGGATTTGCGGGGGTTCTTGCGCAGCTTTGGCTTGGCATTTCCCAGCACCAGGTTCCAGGTGCAGACCACGTCCTTGGCGGTGAAGGGTTTGCCGTCATGGAATTTTACGCCCTCGCGCAACGTAAATGTCAGCTTAGTCTTGTCGCTATTCCAAGCCCACTTCGTCGCCAAATCAGGGACGATCGTATCCATACTTTCGATAGCCTTGGCTTGATCATACATGATCAAATTATTAAAAACGCCCATGTAAGGCGCCACCGTGGAGTTAGTGGCTTCCTCGTGGATTGAGCCGCTGGGCGGCGTGCCGCGGTGATAGGCCTTCAGAACGCCGCCGCTTTTCGCCGCCAGCGCCGCTTCGGCACAAAACATGAGCCCGACGAGCGAGGCCGCCGAGGCAATCGCAAAGACTTTACGCTTCATCATACCCTCCCTGGGTTAAATTTTTTTATACAAGAGTGATTATGCGCAATTTCAGCGATTATGCCAAGCGATCCTTAGCGCGGCGATACCGCCGCCTCGACGCCGTCTTAAAGTGCTTTGTCGAGCAGGCCCTTGAACTTGCCCGAGTCGGTTTGGGCAACCAGGCGTCCCATTTCCCCATCACCCTTCAACATCACCCGAGTGGACTGATAGCGCACTTGTAATTCCTTGCTGACAGGCTCGTTGCGATGTTTGTCCCAATCCACGTGCACAAAGGTAATCTTGTCGTCATGGGCGCTGTTGGCAGCTCACAATGCCTTAATCGCACGGACCTGGCGGCGGCAGGTGCCTCACCAATCCGTCACGAACTCCAACAGCACGGCCCGCCCGTCGGCCAAAGCGGTCTATACAACCTGGGGCAAATAGCAACTCCACCTGCAAAACGCCTCTTTCTCGATCCCAGCTGACAAATCCACCAAAGTGGCTTCAGGTTGGCATTCCTTAACATGGGCCACTGGAATACAATAGTGGCCACCAACATACGGCCCGTTCCAGCGCCATGAAGGAATAACCGGTTGATTTCGCAGCCGATTTTTGTTTCAAAGACTAAAAATGGTGGCAATATCGCCAAAATTGGGCGTTTTTCCCAGGCTGCAAAGCTTCCGCCAGGCCGCGATGGCCGTGATGATCGATCTGAAGTTGCCGTATAAAGTTTTCGTGAGGCTGTAAGTATGGATTTCGAGACCCTGGTTCACGAACGGCGAAGCATCCGTGGCTATAAACTCGACCCAGTGCCCAGGGAGGTTATCCGGAACATCATCGAAATCGCCAAGGGCGCGCCCTCGTCCATGAATACCCAGCCCTGGTTTTTTCATGTCATCACCGGCGAACCGCTGGAACGCATTCGCCAAGGCAATACGGAACGGATGCTTGCCGGGGCTGGGGTTCAGCGTGAGATCCCCATGCGGGGCGGTTATGAAGGCATTCACCGCCAGCGCCAGATCGAAGTTGCCGTCCAGCTGTTCGAAGCCATGGGCATAGAGCGTGATGACAAGGAAGGTCGCCAGGACTGGGTAATGCGCGGTTTTCGCCAATTCGATGCGCCGGTGTCCATCGTCATGACCTATGACAAAAGCCTGGAACCCGCGACCATCAGCCATTTTGATCTGGGCGCCGTGACCTATGGCCTGGTCCTAGCGGCCTGGACCCGTGGTTTGGGCACTGTGATCAACGGCCAGGGCATCATGCAATCCGCCGTGGTGCGGGAACATGCCAAAATTCCGGACTGGCAGACCATCATGACCTGTATCGCCATGGGCTATCCAAACGATGATTTCGCCGCCAACGAAGTGAAATCCAGACGCACACCAAACGATGATATCGTGACATTCACGGGCTTCGGCGACGAATGAAATTCAAGCCGACTGGGTAAATTTTTACATAATACGTCGTTCCATCCAGCGGCAATGGCCCAGCAGTTTTTCATCCTGGCCCAGGGCGCCGACGGCCTGTACACCCACCGGCAGGCCGTTACGCCCTCTGTGGCCGGGCAGATTGACACAAGGGTTGCCCAACAGGGTCCATAGGCGGTTAAAGATGGGATCGCCGGTGGTTTTCAGGCCCAAGGGCGCCTCTCCCGACGCGCTGGGGCAAAGTAGGACATCCACCCCCGCGAATACCTCATCCAGCAGGCGCCGGCCCTGCGCGGCGGCGGCCAGGGCGGCCTGGTA
>CAUZBE010000154.1:0-7139 GCA_963577885.1 Alphaproteobacteria bacterium | reverse complement strand
TTGGTATCCATGGAGGTGCCGACGGGAAAACCGGCGACAAGCCGGCCGCCCGAAATAACGTCCAGCATGGCGAATTCCTCGGCCACCCGGATCGGTGGGTTATACAGCGCAATGGAATTGCCTAGCACTACTAGCGCCGCCTTGGAGGTACGGCGGGCCAGGGCGGCAGCCATAATATTTGGGGATGGCATCAGCCCATAGGCGTTGGCGTGGTGTTCATTGACGCCGATGCCGTCAAAGCCCAGGCTTTCAGCATATTCTAACTGGTCCAAATAGGTATTGTAGACCTCGTGGCCCTTTTTTGGATCATACAGGCTGGATGGTATATCGACCCAGACGGAACGGTGTTGTTCGCGAAAATTCTCCGGCAAATGTGGCCAGGGCATCAGATTGAACCAGGTAAATTTCATTGCTTCCTCCTGTCGTCGGGGGACAGCTTTTCGCCTTTGCTTCCCCGAGTCAACGTGATCGGGCTAGTTGAAGGCAGCGCCGGCCAACGCCCGCGCGCGCCGATCACCAGGCCATAGGGTTGGGTCGGCCGGGGCGGTGGATGACGAATAGATCACCCTACCCTGCAATGGCTCGTCCAGGATAACACTGCCACCATCATTGCTAACCACGACCGCTCCCCGCAAAAGCAGCATGCCATAGACACCATCTATCTCGCCCACCCAAAAATCGGTGCCACTAATTCCGATGGTCGCGAATGGCGTGACAATATTGTTGCCCCCTTTGCTGCTGATATAGCGTGTGGCGCCTTTAAACAAAGAGATCGCGCCGGTGACATCGCCATCATAGACAACCGAATCCAGAACGACTCTCGCGCCGACGCCGATGGTCAAAGCGCTGCCAGTTGCGCTAAACTGATTGCATGCCTGCTGGAATGTTGATTGCCGCCATGTGTGTGGCGGAAGTGGTTGGGATGTTGAGTTTTGCGACCTTCCCGGCCCTGCTGCCTACATTTTTGCATGACTGGTCTCTGACCGCCACCGCCGCTGGTTGGCTGTCGGGGTTGTTTTTTGCCGGCTATATGCTGGCGGTGCCCCTGCTAGCTGGACTGACCGATCGTTATGACGCACGGCGCATATTTCTCGCCTCCGCCCTGCTGACGGTGGCGGCGACGTTGGCGTTCGCCTTTCTGGCGACGGATTTCTGGACCGCCGTGCCCCTGCGCGTCATCGCGGGCGCCGGCCTGGCGGGCACCTATATGCCGGGCCTGCGGGCCCTGACCGACCGCATTCAGGTGGCCAGCCAGCCCCGGGCAGTTTCGTTTTATACGGCATCCTTTAGCGTCGGCGCATCGGGCTCGTATCTGTTCGCCGGGCTGGTCAACGAATGGCTGGATTGGCACTGGGCCGTTGCCCTGTCCGCCATTGGGCCAGGCCTCTACTTTCTGGCGGTCCTGATCCTATTGCGGCCAAAACCCCTGACCGGCGACGCCATCACTCCCTGGGCCGCCCTGTTCGATTTCCGCCCCGTGCTGCGCAACCGCGAGGCCATGGCCTATATCCTGGCCTATGCCGCCCACAATTGGGAGTTATTCGGCTATCGCAGTTGGATCGTCGCCTTTCTGACCTTTTCCTTAAGCCTGCAGCCGGACCCCGACGTGGGCATAATCTCAGTCACGGCCATAGCGGCCGCGCTGAATTTGCTGGGCCTGCCATCCAGCGTGATCGGCAACGAAATTGCCACGCGATTCGGCCGGCGCCGCGTCGTGACCACAATTATGGCCCTCAGCGCCGTGATCGGCGTGCTGGTGGGCCTCTCGCCCAGCCTGCCTTATATGGCCGTTGTAGCGCTGCTGGCCCTGTACGCGGTCACCATTACCGGCGAATCCTCCTCCGTCACCACCGGCACGGTTTTAGCGGCACCCACCGAGCATAAGGGCGCAGCCATGGCCATGCATTCCTTTCTGGGCTTCGCCTTTGCCTTTCTGGGCAGCCTGGCCCCTGGCATCGCCCTGGACCGGTTCGGCGGCACCTCGTCGGCCTTCGCCTGGGGTCTGGCTTTCATCGTCATGGCCCTGGGCGTGGCCATGGGCCCGGTGGCCCTGTTCGCCCTGGCGAAAGGAAGGTCGCGTTAGACATAACTTGGGGTATACTGCACCCTTGGCAACAACAATTGAAAGGAGGTGGTCCAATGTCTAGTGAAATGCGCGCCGTAACGATCGGCCGGGGTATTTTTGGCGGACAAAGGGAAAGCCTCTCTGTCTTGACCTGATATCAACGCAAGTGATCGGGACGTTCGTACGGCCCAATTCACGGAAAGGCGGCTTTTGAGCCGCCTTTCTTTTTTTGGCAGGACGCTATCTCAAAGCCACCAGCTTGCGTTTTTTCGCCACGGCCTGGGCCTCGCGATAGACTTTCAACAAATGCTCCGAATTTACCTCCGTATAGCGTTGCGTGGTCGACAGGCTGGCATGGCCAAGCAACTCCTGGATTGTGCGCAGATCACCACCCCCCGCCAACAGATGGGTCGCAAAAGAATGGCGCAGGGCATGTGGCGTTGCCGTCGAAGGCAGCCCCAGGGTGATGCGTAACTGCTGCATCCGGGCGCGCACGATGCGCTGGTTCAAACGCTTGCCCCGAACGCCCAGGAACAACGGTTTTTCGGCCCCCTGACCCGGAAAATTATAAGGACAATATTCCAGATAGGCGTCCACCGCCCGGCGCACCACGGGCAGAACCGGGACCAGGCGTTCCTTGCCCCCCTTGCCCCTGACGATCAGGCTATCCTGCAAGGGGGCCTGATCGCGGTTTAACGCCAAGGCCTCGGCGATACGCAGGCCACAGCCGTACAACAGGGTCAACACGCCTACATCGCGGGCCTGCACCCATGGCGTGTCCGACAGCATCGCCACGTCTTCCACCGCCCCGACGGCCTCGTTTACGGTCAAGGGCTTGGGCACGCCATGGGGCTGTTTTGGCGTGCGCAGGCCGTGAATTGCGGCGTTGGCCAACAGATCCTGGCGTTCGCAAAAGCGGAAAAAGCCCCGCACCGCCGAAAGGCCCCGGGCCAGCGAGGCCGGGCCCCGACCAGCGCCCTTGCGCTGCGCCAGATACCCGCGGAACTCCGGGGCGCCTAAAGCGCCCAGTTCATCCAGCCCGGGGGCCCAGCCTGGATCCTTTATTTCTTCACTTTTCTCGATGAGAATCTCGGTGATAATATAGAGAAAAGTCTGCAAATCCCGTTCATAGCCGATCAGGGTATGGGGCGAATAGCGGCGCTCCGACCGCAGCCACGTCCGCCAGCGTGTGATCGCATTGGCTACGTCCGCGTTACGTAGCGGTGTTAGTTTGACAGGTCCAGCCATGCCCGGAACAAACACTCCATCAACCGGTTTAGAAATTGCAGCAATTCCGTACCTTGGCCCGCATGAAACTGGTTCTTGTCCCGGCTGCCCAGGGCCAGCAGCCCTGGTGGCGATCCGGGCGAGAGGGTCAAGCGAACCAGTGCCTGACTGCGCACCAATTCCGCGGCCGGGCCAAAAACCGCACGGTCGCCATGGAGAACCTCTTCCAGGAGGGCGCCGGCGCCGGGGCCCAGCACACGGTCCACCTCGCCCGCCGGCAGCAAATAGACACCGCCCATCGGCGTCTGCGTCGGGCCATCGCCGGCTGCCTCGATACACAATGCAACAGCGTCAACGCCAAGCACCTCCGCCAGATCGCGGGTAATCACGTGGATCAAGTGCTCAAAGTTGCGCGCTTCCATGAGCGCCAGGGCGGCGGCATGCACTTGATTTTGCGCCGCCTGGTTGGCACGCCCGGTAGCCAATAAATCTTCATGCTGGGCCGTCAACCTGGTCACTTCATCGCCCAGACGCCGGACCACGATCTGCCCCATGTCCAGGACGTTTTCGCCACTATGCAGGGCCTCCGGATGCAGCAGGGGCAACAAATCAGGGTTCTCGGCCAGGAATTTTGGATTTTCCAGCAAATAATCCCGTACCACCTCGGCCTCGACCGCATTGGTACTGTTGGCCGTATTGGCGGTATTGGGAGCGCCACCGCGTAGTTTGGGCGATGTTGGCTTGCCGGTCATGCCTATCCTTTAGGATCCGAATCAGTACGGTTCAGAATAGACTGCCCAGTTTTCCGCCAATCCGCCAGGAAAGCATCCAACCCCTTATCTGTCAGGACATGCTTGGCCAGCTGCCGGATGACATCGGGGGGAATGGTGCAAACATCGGCGCCTAGGCGGGCAGCCTGCAGCACATGCATGGGCGAACGCACCGAGGCGACCAGCACTTCTGTGCTAATGGCGTCATAATTGCCGTAAATTTCCAAAATTTCCGCGATCAACTGCATGCCGTCATGGCCTACATCGTCCAACCGGCCCACGAAGGGCGAAATGAAGCTGGCCCCGGCCTTGGCCGCCAACAACGCCTGATTGGCCGAAAAACAAAGGGTGACGTTGACCTGAGTGCCGTCCTGGCTAAGGCTGCGGCAGGCTTTCAGGCCGTTCCAGGTCAGGGGCACCTTGACCGCTACATTATCGGCGATCTTGGCCAGGACGCGGCCCTCCGCCACCATCGCCTCGGCCTCCGTGGCTGCCACCTCGGCACTGACCGGGCCATCCACTAGGGCGCAAATTTCAGCCACCACTTCAAAAAAATCGCGCCCGGATTTTGCGATCAGAGAGGGATTGGTGGTGACCCCATCCAGCAGTCCGGTGGCCGCCAGATCGCAAATTTCAGCCACGTCGGCAGTATCTACAAAAAATTTCATGGCGTGTTCGATCCAACTACCATAACCATCTTCCCAATCTTTACGTTTTATCCTGCCATCGCCGCTTGTCGCTGCAGGCAGGGACAGGCAGAGTCTAACCGATGGCCGCGCTCCATACCAGTGAAGCTGAACCTGAATTCGACGATACGGCGCCGCCGCGTCGGGTGCATGTTTTGCTGCCTTTAGCCCTAGGCAGCGCCTATGACTATCTAGTGCCCCAGGGCGTGTTGATCGAGGTTGGTGATTTCGTCGCCGTTCCCCTGGGCAAGCGCGCCGTGATCGGCGTGGTCTGGGGCGAGGGCTCTGCCGATCCGGGCGGCGGCGTAGGTCATAACCGATTGCGCCCCATTGCGTACCGAATATCGGCCCCGGCAATGGCGGAGGTAACCTGCCGCTTTGTCGAATGGCTAGCGGATTATACCTGTGCCTCGCCTGGCGCGGTGCTCCGCATGACCATGTCGGTCAGTGCGGCGTTGGAGCCACCACGCCCGCGCCTGGCCTACACCCTGGCTGGCCCGCCCCCCAGCCGCATGACCGGGGCACGGCAACGGGTCATGGACGTCCTCGCCGACGGCCTGTCCCTGCCGGCGGCAACGATCGCCGAAATGGCGGCAGTTGGCAGCGGAGTGGTCCGGGGCCTGGTGAAACAGGGCACCTTGCGGAGTGTAGAACTGCCGGCCGAAATGGCGGTGCCGGAGCCTGATTGGCAAAATACAGGCCTGCCGTTGAACGACGGTCAGCGTGCCGCCGCGGCGGCATTGCGGGCGAAGGTTACGGCGGGCGGGTACACCTCTACATTACTGGACGGCGTGACCGGTGCCGGCAAGACAGAGGTTTATCTGGAAGCGGTCGCCGCCACCCTGGCCCAGGGCCGCCAGGTTCTCGTCCTGGTGCCCGAGATCGGCTTGACCGCGCAATGGCTGGAACGCTTCGAAAACCGCTTTGGCGCGCCGCCGCTATCCTGGCATTCTGATTTGGGCACGGCGCGGCGGCGGCTGACCTGGAGGGCTGTAGCCCAGGGCCGGGCCCGGGTGGTGGTCGGGGCGCGATCGGCGCTGTTCCTGCCCTACACGGACCTGGGCCTGATCGTGGTGGACGAGGAACACGACGGCGCTTTCAAACAGGAAGACGGAGTGATCTACCACGCCCGGGACATGGCCGTGCTGCGCGCCTCGCTGGGGGAAATTCCCATCGTCCTAGTGTCCGCCACTCCCAGCCTAGAAAGCCAGGTCAACGTGGGGCTGGGGCGCTATGACAGCCTGCATCTGCCCAGCCGTATCGCCGGCGCCGAACTGCCGCAAATCGAAGCCGTGGATATGCGCGCCGAGGCTTCGTCCGAGACCAAATGGATATCGCTGGCGCTGATCGCGGCCATGAAGGAGACCCTGGCCGCCGGCGAACAAGTGTTGCTGTTCCTGAACCGGCGTGGTTATGCCCCCTTGACGCTGTGCCGGGCCTGCGGCCACCGCCTTCAATGCCCCAATTGCGCCGCCTGGCTGGTGGAACACCGATTTTATGGCCGACTGCAATGTCATCATTGCGGCTTTAGCCAGCGCCAGCCGGAGGCCTGCTCGGAATGCGACACGGCAGGCAGCATGGTGGCGGTTGGACCCGGCGTGGAACGGTTGGGCGAGGAAGTGGAAGAACTGTTTCCCGATGTCCGCCGCATGCTAGTCGCCTCTGACACCTTGCGCGGCCCAGAGGCGGCGGCCGAGGCAATCCGGCAAATTGCCCAGGGTGAAGTCTCGCTGATCATCGGCACCCAGATCGTCGCCAAGGGTCATCATTTTCCCATGCTGACCCTGGTCGGCGTAATCGATGCCGATCTTGGCCTGCAGGGCGGCGATCTGCGCGCGGCGGAGCGGACCTATCAAATGCTGCATCAGGTGGCGGGCCGTTCGGGGCGTGCCAAACACAAGGGCCGAGCCCTGTTACAGACCTATATGCCTGAACACCCGGTAATGAAGGCCCTGATTTCCGGTGACCGGGACAGCTTCATGGCCATGGAGCAGGAGGCCCGCCGAACCCAGGGCCTGCCGCCCTTTGGCCGCCTGGTGGCTTTGATTGTCTCGGGCCGGGACGAGGCCCAAGTGATGCAAACCGCCCGCGACCTGGGCCGGGCCGCGCCGCGGCACGGGGAGGTGGAAACCTTGGGCCCCGCGCCCGCGCCCCTAAGCCTGCTACGCGGCCGCTTCCGCCAGCGCCTGCTACTGAAATGCCCCCGCACCGTCAATGCCTCCGCCCTAGCCAAGGCCTGGGTCGAAGGGGTCGACTACCCACAGCAGGTCCGCGTCGCAATCGATGTGGATCCGTACAGTTTTCTTTAGTAAAGCCTCTTATTAGGAGGACGTCCTCCTAATAAGAGGTTGGCCGGATGACGGCTTGGGCGACCAGCATGCAGCGTTGCTC
>CAUZBE010000153.1:0-7203 GCA_963577885.1 Alphaproteobacteria bacterium | reverse complement strand
AAACACCGCGCCAAGCCGGGACAGGTGGCGATGGCATGGTTGATGGCCCGCCCCAGCGTGTGCGCACCCATCGCCAGTGCCACGAATCTGGACCAACTGGACGAATTGTTGAAATCCGTTGATGTCGCACTCGACGCAGACGATATCGCCAGATTGGACGCCGCCAGCGCCTGAATTCTGCTTTACTTTAATTTTACCGAGTATTTCTAGACCGGCTGCTTCGCTTTTGACGGGTCGGTAGGCGGCATTGACGGCTCAAACTCATGCCCGGGTGATCGCGCGTGATCATCGCCTTGCGCTCCCCCCGACTCATCGCTTGAGCCATTCCGGTGCTTCCCTGCCCCACTGGGCCAAGGGTCACCTACATATGGCAAAAAAAATCGCGTTCCACCGTGAGCTGGCCGATCTAGGCATGCAGGTCGTGGACCTCCGCCTCATGGTCGCGGCCGGCGCGCTCGGCACCATTGCTAAACGCAGTGCCCAAGCCGTCCATCGCCTGCCGCTTCCAGGCACCCACCTGGGTCGAATGAAGCTTGTATTTTGAGGAGATCCATTACTCATCTAAATTAGAGAGAAAGGTAAGGAAGCTCCCTGCCGTTAGCACTGGGTAGTTTTTGCTAACTTAACTGGGAAAAAATATACGGGGGTTAGACGATGTATATACAGGAAAGATATTGGTATCCCGAAGAGAACGATAATCGCCCTACCCTCAATTCGAAACCCCCATCCTCTGTCTTCCATATTCTCAGAATATCGGTATGTTCCTCAACTGTCGGAGAGGTGGCAGAGTGGTTGAATGCGCTAGTCTCGAAAACTAGTGAAGGAGCAATCCTTCCGGGAGTTCGAATCTCCCTCTCTCCGCCATTTTTATTAATAAGCCTCTGATATATCTATATAAATAATAAGATCTATTAAATAGACCCACATTCAGGCCCACATTTGTGCAAGGCTAGGATGGAATGTATCGTCTAACATTTACACCCCCAACCGCCATAATCGGCCAAGCCTAGACCCCATCCCCGGGGGCACCCCCCACTTTGTGAGATGGGACTCCCCATATCTCCCTAGTAATACCAATCCAGACGGATAATTCACGTTTCAGTGGATTGCTGTATGGAGCACTGGTTTTAGCGGAGAACGGTAAATTAACGTTCTGGTGAATGGGGCCCCACAATCTCCCCATAAAAAAAACCTGACCGCTACTCTCTGCCTGACCATTGCCTTGCTTCTTGGAAGTGCAGGGGTGAGTTTTGCTCTGCCCAAGTGCCATATATGCGACGGTGACAATTTAGACCACGGAAGCGGCGGATATTCTGCTCGTGTTGGCCAGCGATCCGCTGCGCTCCAACACCTACGCCTTCGCCAGCAACGGCATGCACGGCTTTCCCACCAGCCATTGCATCCGCTTGCCCAAGCCGTGAGTGAAATTAGGGCAGACGTTGCCGGCGCCCGGTCCCGCTGCTACCTTTCACCTTGAGTTCCGGGAAATGCCGGGCGATATGAGGGGAGGGCAAGGCATGCAAATCAGCCGCGAACGCATCCTGACGACACATATGGGTAGCCTGCCACGCGCCGAGAGCCTAGCCAATCTGTTGATCAGTCAGGACAACGGTGAAGCCATAGACGAAGCGGCCCTGGCGGCCAGGACCGAGGCTGCCGTCACCCGCGTTGTCGCACGCCAACGGGAAAGCGGCGTCGATATCGCCAACGATGGCGAACAGCCGCGGGTTGGTTTCCAGACCTATGTCAGCTCGCGCATGTCCGGCTTTGGCGGCGAGGGCCAGCGGCCGGAGCCGACCGAGATTGCCCTGTTTCCCGAATGGGCTAAAATGATCAAGGCTCGGCGGCCGCCACGGGCGCGAATGTACAACGCGCCGGCGGCACTGGCCGAGGTCCGCTATGAAAATTACGCGGGCATCAGCGAAGAATGCGGCTTGTTCCGCCAGGCCCTCGCGGGCCAGAAAGGCGATTTCGTCGAGTGCTTCATGACCGCCGCCTCGCCCGGCATCGTCGCCACCACGATGATGAACCAATATTATGACAGCCACGAAGATTATCTCTTTGCTCTGGCCCGGGGGCTTGGCAAGGAATACCGCTATATCGTCGATGCCGGCTTTCTGCTGCAGGTCGACGCGCCGGACCTGGCGATGGAGCGGGCCTGTTTCTTCCAGGATCTGTCACTGGCGGAGTTCCAGGCAAGCGTGGCGCTGCACATCGCCGCCATCAACATGGCCTTGGACGGCATCCCGGCCGAGAAAGTTCGCCTGCATTGCTGTTGGGGTAATCGTGATGGCCCCCATACCGAGGATGTGACGCTGGGCGATGTATTACCGCTGCTGTTGGAGGCCAAGGTCGGCGGTCTGTGCCTGCCCTTCGCTAACCCACGCCACGCCCACGAGGTCGAGCTACTGCGTACCGTGCCGCTGCCCCCCGACATGGTGCTGGTCACCGGCGCCATCGAGTCGACCTCCAATTATGTCGAGCACCCGGAGGTCGTAGCGGAGCGGATCGTCCGCGCCGCTGGGGCCCTGGGTGACCGCGAACGGGTCATCGCCGGCGTCGACTGCGGCTTCGGTACCTTCGCCGGTTATTCCCTAGTGGCTGATGATGTCGTCTGGGCCAAGCTCAGGGCTTTAAGCGTTGGCGCCACCCTGGCCAGCCAGCGGCTCTGGTCTTAACAGAGCGGACTAGTTCGCACGACGCTACCTCGACGCTGATCGATGTGCTTTCGGCTGCCGGGCATTTACCAACGCGTCACCCTAAGCCAATTCCGTCTCATGCGCGGAGGCTGAATTTGGCAATACCATAGCGCGGTCGGACTGCGTAATGATATGGGTCGCCTTCCAGTCATGCGAGGCGCCGCAACCCCACCGTAACGGCAGATGTCCAACAACCCTTGACACGAGCAGCCCATTACATGCGTCTAATATTACGCCCGGATTCGGGTGCAAAGCCGGCGCTAGCCATAACTCCTGTGGGCACCGACAAGTCTATTTATGGTATCCATGACAGACCGTTTAGGTCTGGCCCAAGTTACCGCATTTGACAAGGTCTTTAGCCACGAAGGCTATCAGACCTGCGCAGCCATGCCGTCTCCTGAGGGATCGGCCCCGCCGTCCAGCTTGCCATCCATAATGCGTATGCCGTGCACGATGGGCATCATATGGCTAAAGGCATGCCTGTGGGTTGGATAGCCGCGCGCCTGCAACTCGCGTTCCGTAGACCGGAAAGTGCGATTGGTCACCTCGATAGTGTCTGATGTCGCCGTGAAACGTGGCGCCGATACGGCCGCCTGGGCCGTCATGTCGAAATCGATGACGTTGAGGATCGCCTGCAGGTTGCCCATGGTGATCGTCGTGCCACCAGGGGAACCGACCAGGAAGAAGGGCTTGTCGTCCTTGAAGACGATGGTCGGCGACAATGCGGAAAACCGCGCCTTGCCGGCCGCAAGCGAGCCTGGATAACCGGGGCGCGGATCAAACACCATCATGCAATTGTTGTACATGAAGCCAAGGCCGTCCGTGATGACGCCGGAGCTGGAACCCAGTGAATGGGTCATGGAGACGCAGTTGCCTTTCGTGTCAGCGACGCAGATATGGGTGGTCTCCTTACTTTCGTTACCGCCCAAGTTCATCCGGGGCACAGGCGTCTTCTCGCCACCCTTGATCCGCGCCGCCATGCGTTTGGCATAGTCTTTCGAGGTCAGCTCGCCGAAAGGAATATCGAAGAACTTCGGATCACCCATGCGAGTGTCCTTGTCCACGGTCGCGATCTTCATGGCCTCGGACACCGTGGCTATATAGTCGGGCGAGTTGTGGCCCATGGCAGCGAGATCGAAGTTCTCCAGAATATTGAGCATGACGACGATCATCAGGCCGCCACCGGGCGGTTGGTTCGTCGCCACGCCATAGCCCCGGTAGTCGGTCCAGAGCGGCTCGACGAGCTCCGTGCGGCAAGAGCTGAGATCGTCCAGAGTGATCAGACCGCCGTTGGCGCGCATATCGGCATCGATCGTCTGGGCAATCTCGCCGCTGTAAAAATCCTCCACGCCATTCTCGGCGATACGTTGGTAAGTGCGCCCCATGTCCGGATTACGGAGGATCTCGCCGATGCAGTAGAGCGAGCCGTCCGCCTTGGTATAGATCTTGGCAGTCGCCGGATCGTCGGTCAGGCCGCGGATACGCGCGATGCGCCCGGCCTCCGCCCCCCGTGTCCAAAATCCATGCACGGCCGGGCGGACCGGAAAGCCGTCCATGCAATATTGGATCGCCGGGGCCAGCATTTGCGTCAACGAACGCGTGCCGAACCGGGTCAGGGCCTCATCAAAGGCCTTGATGGTCAACGGCGTTGTCATGGATTGATAGCCAATCTCATTCACTTCGCCCGATAGCACGAAGCCAAAACCGTCATCGCATTCGCGGACGATCAGGTCCTCCCACATCTCCGGCCGGGTCGCGCGCGGGGCGCGGCCGTGGAAATCGATGCACGTATGGACGCCCTTATCAGCGAGATAGAGATGCAGGGAGCCAAAGCCGGCAATGCCGCACATCTGCGGATCAACCACGGTCTGCACCAGCGCGGCACCGATGGCCGCATCAACGACGTTGCCGCTTGCCTTAAGTATATCCAGCCCTGTCTCCACCGCTTCAGGCTGTGGCGCTGAAACCATGCCGTTTGTCATTGCCAACTCTCCCGGCCATTTTTGGACAACGCGAAGCGTAGCATTATCTGCTAGGCTCAAACCATAAATTGCAGAGCAATTGAAGCCATCACATAGATCGCCCTCGATGGAAGGATGTGCTATGCCGATAACCGTCACGCCCGCAACGCCGGTGTTTTGCGCCCGGGTTAGCGGCGCCGCTATCAATGCGCCACTTGATGACGTGGCCTTCGCGGCCATCCGCGCCGCCTTCGATCAGCACCTAATATTGATATTTGCCAATCAACCGATGACCGACGAACAGCAGATCGAATTTAGCGAACGGTTCGGACCGTTGGAAGGCACGGCCACGGCGGGGGTCAATCCAGGCGCCGGGACACCTTTCGCGCGCCAGTCCAATTTGGACATCAAATCCGGCGAGGTCATTCCAGCGGACGACCGGCGTATGTTCTATCAACGGGCCAATATGCTGTGGCACTGCGACAGTTCGTTCAAACCGATACCCTCGTCATGCTCGGTCTTGACCGCCCGGGTCGTGCCGCCGGTTGGCGGGGCCACCGAATTTGCCTCCACCAGGGCGGCATACGCATCGCTGTGTGAGGCGGAAAAGGCGGAAATCGAAGACCTGGTTGTCGAGTATGATTTTGCCTATTCCCGCGGTTTATCCGGCTTTACCTTCACGGCGGAAGAATTGGCGCGCATGGCGACTGTCCAACACCGGCTGGTGCGGGTGAACCAGGCGAACGGGCTGAAATCGGTCATGATCGGCGCGCATGCCAAATGCGTAGTGGGCTGGCCGAAAGATGAAAGCCGGGCGCTCCTGGAGGACCTGTTAGAGCGTGCAACCCGGCCTGAAAACACCTACCGCCACGCATGGCGGGCAGGCGACGTTATCGTCTGGGATAACCAGGCCACCGTGCACCGCGCCACCGAATACGACACGGCCAAGCATCAGCGCTTGATGCAGCGCACGACAATATCGAGTGGCACCCCGGCTGACTGCTAGATTTCCACAAGATTGGCCGCGACCGCGTCTTCGTTCCATTCAAGGCCGACCCCGGGCACATTGGGGATACGCAGGAGGCTGTCCTTGATTTCGTATGGCGTTTGTAGAATAGGATCGGCCCAATCCTGCCATTCCAGCCAATGCGCCGTTTCCGTTACCCGCATGACATGCGCGGCAACCTCGGGATACAGATGGGTGGACATCGGCACACCGGCCGCCCCAGCGATCGCTGCCGCGCGGAGCCAGCCCGTAACACCGCCAATGCGCATGAAATCCGGCATGACGAAATCGCAGGCCTTTTGCTGAAGTGCCATGTGCAGATCGCGGGGGCCATAGAAATTTTCGCCGATTTGAACCGGCGTCTTAAGATCGGCGGCCAGCTGTGTATAACCGTCGAAATTGTCATAGACGATCGGCTCTTCGATCCAGCTGAGGCCCAGCCCATCAATCATCTGGCACCGCACCATCGCCTCGGCGAGACTTAGCCCTTGGTTGTAATCAATCATCAGCTCGACATCAGAACCAAGTGCGGCGCGTACCGCCTCAAGCGTCGCCAGGTCATCTTTAGGGTCTTCCCGGCCTAGCCGCAATTTAAGTCCCTTGAAGCCGCCTTCGTCGCGTAGCTCCAGGGCTTCCGCAGCGACCGCCGCCGGCTCATGCAACCACATACCGTTGCTGTTATAGGACTTCACGGGACCGACCGAACCGCCCAAAAGCACACATAAGGGCAGGTTGGCGGCCTTGGCCAAGGCATCCCAGGCGGCCATATCCAGGCCCGAGACCGAAATCATCGCTAGTCCGCCGTAGCCAACGAAATGCAGGGATTTGCGCGCGGTTTCATACAGTTCGACTGGCGTTACCTGTTGGCCTTTCAAAATCTCGCCAAAGTCGTTCAAGGCCGGAACAAGATAACGCATAGACTTTACGACGTAGGGCTCCAGATAGCTTCGCCCGGTGATGCCTTCTTCGGTGTACAGATCGATCAGGATCACCGGCCAGTCGGTTATTGTCGCGATGCGCGCCGTCACCGGCCGCTTCAGCTTCAGCACAACGGGCCGCGCCCGAATGCCTTTAAAGGTCAAACGCTCGATCTGCATACGGCTCGCATCCATGTTAATTTCAAACTCCAATTGTGCATGGGCAATGGCACGCCATGCAACAGGTTAAGCTTTCCCCGCGTGCCATGGCCACACCAACATAGGTACAATAGTCTGAATTATCTTACCCAAGCCCAAGCCCTATACTTAGATGCCAAGCAGAAATCGCGGTTGAGGGCCAAGACCAACGCTTTGTTGCCAGGAGCGGTCATTCGATAGCATTTGATCAGCTTACGCTAAAGTGTTCTGGTAACACGGCTGCCGTTTCTACAATCGGGCTGCGAATGCCAAATTCCAACGATAACAGCGTGACTGAAAACTACCTTAGCGCCAAAAATTCCCTGGACTGGCTACCCGACCTGCGGTGTGGAGGTCGAGCAGCCACAAATGAGCACGCCCGACGGCGCGTGAAGGCCATCGGTCAATGACGTGGCTCTCAA
>CAUZBE010000152.1:0-7266 GCA_963577885.1 Alphaproteobacteria bacterium | reverse complement strand
GGCCGAGGTGGTCAACATGACGCCGCCTGATGCCCTGGCGGCCCAAGGTATCGAGGATCTAGCCTGCATGGGTGACGGTCGGCAAAGTGGTACGTCGGGCAGCCCGTCAATTCTCAATGTCTCGCCAGAAAGCGCGGTCGGTGGCGGCCTGGCCATATTAGAAACCGGCGACAAGGTGCGTGTTGATTTAAACAAACGCACCGTTGATGTGATGTTGGGTGCGGACGAGATGGAAAAGCGTAAGGCCGCCTGGACCGCCGATTTCCCTGGCTCTCAGACACCCTGGGAGGATATTTACCGCTCCATGGTGGGGCAGTTGGAAACCGGCGCCTGTCTAGAACCGGCCACCATGTTCGTTAACATTATCGAGGAACGGGGCGAATCTCGGGATTCGCATTAAGGTAGAGTAAAATGAACAATTGTGTGCACGATCATAGCCGCTGGGGCGCCGGCGATCAGCTCGGCGCGGCCAACCAGTTAACGCCGGAGACGACCCTTGCGGCGTTGGCCTTGGCCAAAACTGGCAACGTCCTGGATCTCAGCCATGTGATCGAAAATGGCGCCCCTTACATGGGCCCCAATCAAACCCCTTATGTGATCCACTCCGGGGCGACGGCGCGCAACAGCATGAAAATCCGTGCGGCCATGGGCGCCACCAACGAGGTCGGCGCCAATCTGGAGCGGGTCGGCATGACCATGCACGTTGGCACCCATATAGATGCCTTGGGCCACTTCAGCATTGGCGAGCACCTGTACGGCGATCATACTGTCGATGAAAGCGTCGGCGATTTTGGCCTGATTAATCTGGGCATCGAACAAATGCCGCCCCTGATCACCCGTGGCGTATGTCTGGATGTATCCGGCCTGGATGGTAGTGCCTATCTAGGCGTGGGCCGCGCCGTCACTGCCGACGATTTGCAACGCTGCTGCGAAGCTCAGGACGTCGGGCTGAAGGCCGGAGATGCGGTTTTGGTGAATACTGGTTGGGGTCGTTTTTTCATGGTCAACAATGGCAAATATCTGGAGGGAGAGCCGGGACTGGATGTCGACGCCGCCAAGTGGCTGACGGCACAAGGCGTGGTTGCCATCGGCGCGGATAACATGGCCCTGGAGGTTTTGCCCGGCACCAATCATCCGGAGGTGATGATGCCGGTTCATCAACATTGCCTGGTCGAGGCCGGCGTGCACATCATCGAAAATCTGGTACTGGCAGATCTGGCCCGTGATGCCATTAGCACCTTCTGCTTCGTCCTGCTGCCGGTTAAATTTAAAGGGGCCACGGGCTGTCCGATTCGGCCCGTTGCCATTCTTTAGCTGCTGGCTGGGTTGTCATACGCCACGCTTGTAGATAGGGATCACCACACGCCAAAAAGAAAACCGCGGGGCTTGGCGTTGCCCGTGCGTTGTTCCACCACCTGGTGGGTCAACGTGGTGCGGCGGCGGCGGGTACGCAGCCAGTGGAACAGTTTTTCATGCAATAGAGCACGTTGTTCCCCATGGGCCGGATCTGTTCCCAGATCCATTTGTTCGCCAGGGTCTTTAGCCAGGTGGAACAATTGCGGACGGAACCCTTCGTAGAAGATATATTTCCAATCCGCCGTGCAAACCATATAGGCGCGGCCGTCCTCTGGTCCTAGACCCAGGGCTTGCCGGGCTGGGTGGAAGGTATAGTCGGTCTCCGAGAAGGCCGCATCGCGCCATTTCCCTGCCGCGCCCGTCACTCCGCGCAACAGTGGTAACAAGGACCGGCCCTCGAGGCGATGGGGATGCAGGTCACCGCCCTGGCTGTCCAGAAAGGTGGGGATCAGATCGATGGCTTCGGCCAAATGCTCGTCTACCGCACCTCGGCGGCCGTCGGCCGCGGGGTCCGGGTCATAGATGATCAGGGGGATGCGGGCGACCTCTTCGTGCAACAGGTCTTTTTCCCCCAGGCCATGATCGCCCAGATAATCCCCGTGATCCGAGGTTATGACGATCATGGTGTCATCCAGACGGCCCTGCGCTTCCAGGAATGCCATCAATCGGCCGAATTGATCATCGATCTGGGTAATTAGGCCCATATAGGTTGGAATAACCGTTTGCCGAACTTCTTCACGGCGAAAGTTCTCGCTGCCTTCGTGGGCCTGAAATGCGGCGACGACCGGGTGTGGATCACCCAAATCCTGGGCGCTTTGTTTGACCGGTAAAATTTGGTTGGGGCCGTACATATCGTTATAGGGGGCGGGGGCTACATAGGGCCAATGGGGCTTGATGAGCGAGAGATGCAGGCACCAGGGCTGATCACCCGCCCGATCGATAAAGTCTATGGCCCGGCTGGTCATGTAGGGCGTTTCAGAATCCTCGTCCCGGACGCGGGCGGGCAGGCGGGCATGGCGCATTTGCCAGCCGCTCAACACTTTGCCGTCCTGTCCCAGGGCTGAATTGGCGAAGTCATGCCAGGGATTGTCGGACACATAACCCTTGGCACGCAGATAATTGTTATAGGCCAAGTTGGGATCCAGGGATTGGCCCGGATGCAGGCCGTCATCGCGCTCAAACGGCTCGAAACCGCTTTGGCTGATCCAGACACCGAGATCTGAGGCCGCGTTAATTTGCAGGCGCGCCATGCCGGCCTGGTCTGGAGCCATATGGGTCTTTCCCACCAGGACGGACCGCATGCCGACCTCGCGCAAATAATCCCCTAGGCTCCATTGATCGAGGGAAAATGGCACGTTGTTGTAACCCGCCCCATGGCTGGACATATAGCGCCCCGTGTAGAAGGAAACGCGGGAGGGGCCGCACACCGGGGCCTGGCAATAGGCCCGGTTGAAGCGCACGCCGCGGGCAGCTATGGCATCAATATGGGGCGTCTTCAGCGTAGGATGGCCGGCGCAGCCGAGATAATCGGCCCGCAGCTGATCGTACATAATAAACAAAATATTCTTGGTCTTGCCCACGATAGCCTCACTCTCTGTGCAACGGGGGATGAGCCGCTTATTGCCGGTTGGCCCTTTCCCGGACCGCGGCCATTTGGGCGGGGTCCGTGATGCCAGCTGGGTTGGCATTGGTCGGAATGAGGGTCTTGTAGGCCGCGAAGGCGATCTGGCCAACGGCGAAGATCCGGGCCAGTTCGTTAAGGGCATCGGGGTGATCATCAACGCGAATATCCCAATCGGGATAATCCTCGGTCGTATAGATCTTCAAGGCTGCCGCCTGCCGGCCCCGCTTGTCGCCGCCCGCGGCGTCGCCCGCCAACAGGCTGGCAAGCAGGC
Organism: Alphaproteobacteria bacterium; assembly: GCA_963577885.1. Taxonomy (GTDB): domain Bacteria; phylum Pseudomonadota; class Alphaproteobacteria. The sequence goes on along the minus strand of CAUZBE010000152.1, from coordinate 4,015 downwards.
GTTCGGCGAAGGGGAGAGCAGCCTGATTGTTATATTCATCAAGGCAGGCCTGCAGCACGCCTTTGCCGACCAGCATATTGCCCGCGACGGAAATATCTTGCCCCCCCATGTCGCCGCACCAATCGATGCAGTTATTGCCCGTATGGGCGGCACGCCGACCGTCTTTATCCAGCACATGGACCTGGCGGACCGCGCTGCCATCGTCATCACCCCAGGCGGCATCCAGGGCTGCGTCAACCGCGTCACCGGTCGCCAGGCGATCCAGTATGGCCGGGCCCAGCCTGGGGTTCGCCATCGCCTGGCTAGCCACCGCGCCGACGCCACTTCTGATCCAAGGTACGATGGCGCCGACGGCAAAAAATCGCGAGGCGACAGCGATGCCCAGGGCGCCGCTTTCCGTGTCATGGGCAATAATCGACCAAGTCATCCAAGCTCCCATTGCAGATATTGATGCTGTGCCACTGTCAGGCAAAATGGACGTCTGTTACTGCTTTTACAAGTGCGGTGTATCCGTTATCTTAGGGTGGAATTGATAACCACCTTGCGCGCTGCCTTTCCGATCAAGGCCTGAAGCGATAATGGAACGGAGAATGAAAAAATCATGAGCTATTCGCTAGAAAATTTTTGTCAGGATTGCCGAGTGGCATTGACAGATAAACCGGGCAGGGCCGGGCGCGAGTTGGCGCGAGAGAAATTTGAGAAACTACTGGTCGACCCGGAGTTCCTGGCCGACAATCTGAGCGATGATCAGCCTGAGGGCGTCCGTACGCTGTATGAAGACCCGGAACTTGAATTTTGCGTTCTGTCCTATGTCGCTGGCGGGAGCCGTAAATCACCGCCTCATGATCATGGCGATTCCTGGGCCATTTATGGCCAGGTGGATAAGCATACGGACATGAAGGTCTATAACCGCGTTGACATGGGCGAAGGCGCGGGCAAGGCTAAGTTGGAGGTGGCGAAGGAATTCCGCCTTAACCCCGGCATGGCTGGGTTGTTTGACGTAAGGGAAATCCACACCATCGACCATCCCGCCGGCGCCCGCTTTGTCCGCGTGACAGGCACCGACCTGAACCAGGTCGAACGCCTACGCTTCGATGAAAGCCGAGGCGTCGCCGAAGTGATAGAAGACGCCTCGGTCCCCGACCCAAAAGCCAGCTGATTTTCCTTTGATCGCCGGTAATCCACTCGCCGGCGTGGCCAACTCATCGCCATACTAGTCCCGAATACAGCGCCGCAACCGACTTTGGAGAGCAACCGTGCCCACCGCCAATTGCTTCAACGACGATAATGAGTACGATTTTTCTGCCATTGTTGACGGATTGAACCGCTATCTCCGCCTGAAGGCGACGCCGATCGGCATGAAACGCTTCAGAACGGTGGCAGAGATGGAGGCGGTGCCGAAGGTCCGACGGCCTGATCCGAACGAGAAACTGGCCATGGACCAGATCGTCGGTCAATCCCGCTGGATCGGCTACACCCTTGGCATCACCATGGATAATCTCATGGGTGCGCAATGCGGCGCCGTCGTCGGCCTGCACCCGCGCTCCGAGGAATGGCTGTCGGGCGACCGGATGCATGGCGTCTGGTATGGCACCTTGGAAGATAGCGCGGCCCATCAATCCGCCATGAACTGCGCCTCCTACGGTGATTATGAAGCAATCGCGACCTCGCCCCTGGTCTCGGGCCGGTTGGACAATCCCGATATCTGCCTGTTTTATATGACGCCTGGACAGATGATCACATTCATCAATGGCCTGCAGTTCCTGAACTATAAAAAGTACGAATTCACCTGTGTCGGCGAGAGTGCCTGCGCGGATTCCTGGGGCAAGGCGTTGAGCAGCGGCGAGCCGTCGGTGTCTATCCCCTGTTATGCAGAGCGTAAATTCGGCGGTGTCCAGGACGACGAAATGCTAGTGGCGTTGCCGCCAAGTTTCCTGCCGGGCGTTGTTGAAGGACTGGCGCAACTAAGCCGCAACGGCCTGCGCTATCCGATCCCCAACCACGGCATCCAAAAATCGCCGTTGGATAGTATTTCGACAAGTTACGGGTAGCGGGGTTAACAGGCGCAATACAGCGGGTGGGCATCAACATGGATGGCCAGGCTTGACCCGACAATCCACGGTAACGATCCAGCGCTGCCGCTCAGATGCCCAGGGCAGTGAGGTCCAGTTTACCGTTGGGGGTAGGCGGGCACCAGAAATAGCTGCTGGAAATGGGCCATAAAAATCGGAAGAGGCCGTCGATGCCGCCGTCCCCTTGTCCGGTCATTCGTCTAAATTGAACCTCGCACAAATCGAGTGAATTTCCGAAGGCGACGAAAACTGAACGTTCGCCACCCGCATTGGCCCAAGGGAGGGAACGGCGGACGGCGGAGGCCCCCGGCCCAACGTCTCTTGTGCTGTTGGCTTGACGCGGGCTAAAACCGGCGCGTCGTAGAGCTCCTGATTATTGCTTTGTCGTCGACCGATGATGTTATCTCGCACGTCCTGGGCAAGCCTTCGAAGTGATCCAGATCGTGCAGCCATTACTGGGCCGCGACAAATCTGAGCCGACATTCACTACCAATTCCGGATCGAGGGATTGGGCGGCAAGTGCATGTAGACTGGGGCACGGGTCCGCGTCGGGAGCCGCGCTAAATTAAAGATGACGCGGAAGTTGGGCACGGGGGCACGACTGCCCAGCTGGGGTTTGTTTATGCCGAGACTCGCGCCGCTATGGCCAGGATCCGGTTCATCTCGCGCAGTACGGGTTTCTCGATCAGCTTGCCATCGACCACCACCAGACCGGTATCCGCATCCGCGAAGGCCTGCAGGATTTTCTTAGCTTGCGTGATCGCGGCATCATTGGGCGTGAAGGCGCGGTTAAGAATGGCGATTTGTTTGGGATGAATTGAGCCCTTGCCGCTGAAACCAAGGTCCCGAGCGAGGCAAGCCTCGGTCTCCATGCCGTCGAGATCCTGCAAATCCAGATATGGGACATCGATGGCATCAATACCCGCCCCGGCAGCGGCATGCACAACGCGGGAGCGGGCATAGAGCAATGGCCCCCAGGCATTCTTGCAACGAATCTCGGCCGCCATGTCGACACCGCCGAAAAACAGCGCATCTATACGCGGACTGGCCTGGGCAATATCATAGGCAGCTTCCAACGCTGCATTGGTCTCTATGATGACGTGCAGGCGGGTATCATGGCCGCGCTCGGTCAATAGATCATCCAGCCAGACGATCTCGTCCGGCGACACCACTTTCGGCAACATCAGGCCGGGGGGCGGTGTGTCCGTGGCCAGAACTGCCTGGACATCGGCCAGGCCGAAGGCGGTTCTAAGGCAGTTGATACGTACAATGCGTTCCACGCCATCATCGACCTGGGGTGTGGCAAACAGCGCCAGGCCTTTTTCGCGCGCCGTTGCCTTGTCCTTGGGCGCGATGCCGTCTTCTAGTTCCACGCAGACGATATCGGTGCCACAGGCCAGCGCCTTGGGAAACATATCGGGCTGCAGGCCGGGTGAGAAAATAAAGCTGCGGCGCGGGCGTACCGCATGTTGGACGGAGTTGCTCATGAGCTTTCCAATTCGTTTCTGGCCGTCAACGGCCGCCGATCGCTTCCAGCCGGGCCAGGACGAATTTATGCCAGGGCGTATAGGCAAAGTCGTCGCGGGCTTCAACGGCAGTCAATTCATTTGGCGAAATGCCTGTCACCTTTTCCCGGCCCGCGGCATCCGGGTAAGAGAGACCGAGACCGTTTGGTAACGAAAGGGTGCCGGGCAGCATGCGTGTGTCCACTTCCACCACCACGTCAACGCAATCCCGCACCGTGGTCAGCCGCGCGGTGCCGCCGTCGTTGATGCCGAGCGAGGCGGCATCGTCCGGGTTTATGCACAGGGTCAGGGCGTTGTTGGACTTGGCCCAGGCCGGGTCGCGGATTACGGTATTCGCGGTGTAGGAGCGCCGCTCTCCCGCCGCCAGCACCAGGGGAAATTCATCGCTAGTTTGTGCCGCGTCGTAGCCGACCAGTT
>CAUZBE010000151.1:0-7266 GCA_963577885.1 Alphaproteobacteria bacterium | reverse complement strand
GGCACGGTCAGCGTCCTCTAAATAGACCCCGGCGCTAACATAAACCTCGTCGATTATGCCGGCGATGGGGGCGCGGATATGCATCTCGACCAGGCGCTGCTTGGCTTGGCGCAACTGGACGCTAATTTTGTCGATGGCGCGGTCGATGGCCAGAATGCGGCTGCGATAGACGGTCTCTTTTTGTAAGGCGGTAGTCAATTCCTGGAGTACATTTCTGCTGGTCTGGATGTTGGTCTCGAGCGAACGAAATTTTGACGTAATGTCAAGCAGACGATCCCTCGCGTCATCTAGTTGCCGTTCGGTAAATGTGCCGCGGGATGCGAGTTTCTGGTGACGGTCAACATTGCTCTGGGCAAGGGTCAGCCGTGTTTTCCAGGTGGTATGTTCGCGGCGCTGGGCGTTCACCGCTGCCGTGGCGGTGGCAATTTTGTCCTTCATTTCCCGCTGATACTGGGCAAGTTCCGCTTCCACCTGATCCCGGGCGGCCTGTTCCCTGGCAATCTCCGCCTCCAGCGTGTCCACATCCAGACCAGCGACCACGGTATCCATGGAGGCAAGCAACGCGCCCTTTTCCACCCAGTCGCCACGACGGACATGTACGGTTTTGACGGTCGCGTTGACGCTGGAGGAAAGTAGCGTGAAATCCACCTCGACCCGGGCATTAGGCTCGTCCACATGGCGCCACCAATGCAGACTTTCAACCACGACGATGCCGATCAGCAGCGCGGCGACTAGGAGAATCAATGGCTTTACCCACCTACGACGCGCTTTTGGCGTGAATTCCGACATGACCAGGGCCTTTCGTCGCGGCCATCCCGATTGTGGGGGACGCGCGTAATAAGTCCCCGCCCGTGGTGCTAAGCGCCGCCGTACTGCCGAGGAACCGATGAACTGCGAGTATAGCGATCTATTGGCGGTTACTCTACCGATCTGCCGAATACCTCGAAGAAATCATCTTTGTCCAGCCACCGCCGCCGCTTTACAATGCCCGGGTAATTTTGAAAGGGTAACACCATGATGGAAAAGCCCAAGCCAAATGCCAGAGCTGGCGGCGTAGGTATTTTTGTTTCCCGTCGTGAACTTGATTTTCCCGGCAATTGATTTGCCCGGGTGCCGCCGTTAGAGTGGCCTTCTGCTTTTGCGCCTGCATATAGAGGATGCGACCATGTGCGGTATCGTCGGCCTTTATTTGAAGGACCAGAACCTCCAGGCAAGCCTGGGCGCCCTGTTTGCGCCGATGCTGATCGAAATGACCGACCGTGGGCCGGACTCGGCAGGCTTTGCCATCTACCGCGACCCAGTCGGCGAACATCAGACCAAGTTCACCCTAGCCAGCGATGACCCTGACAGCGATTGGAAAAACCTCGGCACCGATATAACGAAGGCGTTTGACTGCGCCGCGCGGATCGACCCCCAGGGTGACCATGCGGTCGTGGTAATCGATGCCGAGGCCGTGGCGGCACAGGCCTGGTTGGGGAAAAACCGGCCCGGGGTGCGGGTTGTCGGTTCGGGCCGCAGCATCGAGATTTTTAAACAGACCGGCCTGCCAAAAGACGTGGCCGAACAGTTTAAGCTGGCCAGCGCCCGTGGCAGCCATGCCATCGGCCATACCCGCATGGCGACGGAAAGCGCGGTGACCACGGCAGGCTCGCATCCCTTTGCGACCGGGCTGGATTTATGCCTGGTGCACAACGGCTCGCTGTCGAACCACAATCACTTGCGCCGCCAGCTCGAGCGGAGCGGCATTGTCTTTCAAACGGAAAATGATACCGAGGTCGCGGCGGGTTTCATGACATTAAAATTGCGCCAAGGCCTATCTTTGCACGAAGCGCTGGAAGCGGGCCTTTTTGAACTAGACGGTTTCTACACATTTTGTGTCGGTACGGCTGATGGCTTCGCCGTAGTGCGCGATCCCATTGCCTGTAAGCACGCGGTGCTGGCTGAGACCGAGGGCTGGGTAGCCATGGCGACCGAGTACCGCGCCATTGCCCATTTACCCGGCGCCGACACCGCCCGGATTTGGGAGCCGGAGCCGCACAAGATTTACACCTGGGGCAGTGTGCACTGATCATGGCAGAGCTTGATCTGAAGGCGACCGGTGTCCGCAGCGTCAATTCAACACTGCATGGATTGACGGCGGGCGCCAATGAACAGGATTGGCTGATCAAAAACCCCATGGGCCAACATGCGATTGCCTGCGGCTTGGATGCCCCCCTCAACGTTACCATCGATGGCCACGTGGGCTTCTACTGTGGCGGCATGAACCAGCAGGCCGTGATTACCATACAGGGTCATGCCGGCGTCGGTGTCGCCGAAAATATGATGTCCGGCCAGGTGCGGGTCACGGGCAGCGCCTCAGATGCCGCCGGGGCGACGGCCCACGGCGGCTTGCTGGTGATCGAGGGCGATGCATCGTCGCGCTGCGGCATTTCCATGAAAGGCGTTAATATCGTGGTTGGTGGGTCGGTTGGCCATATGTCAGGCTTCATGGCGCAGTCCGGCCTTCTGGTCGTTTGCGGCGACGCCAGCGATGCCTTGGGCGATTCCATCTATGAGGCCATCCTGTTCGTGGCCGGCAAAGTGGGGAGCCTTGGCGCCGACTGCATCGAAAAGGAGATGCGCCCGGAACATCTCATCAAATTGGCCGATTTGCTAGAGGCCGCCGGTCTCGATCAGGACCCTGCCCGTTTCAGGCGTTATGGCTCGGCCCGGGCATTGTACAATTTCGACATCGACAACGTGGATGCATATTAAGGCGGGCACAATGACTACGGAAATCCCACCTACCCTGCCGCGCAAGTCGGCGACCTTTGATGACTACACTTTGTCTGAAATTCGCCGGGCGGCGGCGACGGGAATTTATGATATCCGCGGCGGTGGCGCTAAGCGGGCGCTGCCGCATTTTGATGATCTATTGTTTCTCGGCGCCTCCATGTCGCGCTATCCCCTCGAAGGCTATCGGGAGAGATGCGGGACCAAGGTGGTACTCGGCACCCAGTTTGCCAAATACCCTATCGAACTGGATATTCCGATCACCATTGCCGGTATGAGTTTCGGGTCTCTGTCGGCGCAGGCGAAGGAAGCGCTTGGCCGTGGCGCGTCGATCGCCGGTACCTCAACCACCACTGGCGACGGCGGCATGACAGTGGAAGAACGCGGCCATTCCAAAACCCTGGTCTATCAATATCTGCCTTCGCGTTATGGGATGAACCCGGACGACCTGCGTAAAGCGGATGCAATCGAAGTGGTGGTAGGCCAAGGCGCGAAACCGGGCGGCGGCGGCATGCTGCTGGGGCAAAAAATTTCTGACCGGGTCGCGGCAATGCGCGATCTGCCCAAGGGGATTGATCAACGCTCAGCCTGCCGGCATCCGGACTGGACCGGGCCGGATGACCTGGCAATCAAGATCCTGGAACTGCGCGAGATCACCAATTGGGAAACACCGGTTTACGTGAAAATCAGTGGGACGCGGCCATTCTACGACACGGCATTATGTGTCAAAGCCGGCGCCGATGTGGTGGTGTTGGATGGCATGCAGGGTGGCACAGCGGCGACCCAAGACGTCTTCATCGAACATGTTGGCCAGCCGACCCTGGCCTGTATCCGGCCCGCGGTGCAAGCCCTGCAGGACCTTGGCATGCACCGCAAGGTGCAACTGGTTATTTCGGGCGGCATCCGCAATGGCGCCGATGTGGCGAAGGCCTTGGCGCTTGGCGCCGACGCGGTGTCGATCGGCACGGCGGCGCTAGTCGCCCTGGGTGACAATGACCCGGCATTGGAAGCGGAGTACAACAAACTTGGTACTACCGCCGGCGCCTATGATGATTGGCACGAGGGCCGTGACCCGGCTGGCATTTCGACCCAGGATCCAGAGCTTGCCAAGCGCCTTGATCCGATTGCTGCGGGCCGCCGTCTGGCGAATTATCTTAAGGTCATGGCCCTGGAGGCCCAGACCATCGCGCGGGCCTGTGGCAAGAGCCACGTGAACAATCTGGAACCCGAGGACCTAGTGGCGCTGACGGTGGAATCCGCCGCGATGGCGCAGGTGCCACTGGCTGGGACCGACTGGATTCCCGGTCGAAGCGGATAGGGGGAGCAAGAATGTCAACCGATCTGGCAAAATATGCCGAGGAAAACGGCATCAAATTTTTCCTGATGAATTTTACCGATTTGTTCGGCATACAACGGTCCAAACTGGTGCCCGCGGCGGCCATCGGCGGCATGCAGAAATCCGGCGCTGGCTTTGCTGGCTTCTCGGTCTGGCTGGATATGACGCCGGCCTATCCCGATATGTTCGCGGTGCCGGATGGGGATGCGGCTATTCAGCTGCCATGGAAACCGGAAGTGGCCTGGGTGCCGGGCGATCTATATATAGACGACAGACGGGTTGCGCAGGCACCCCGCAATGTTTTGCAAGCGGTGATTTCTCAGGCCACCGAAAAGGGATTGTTGATGAAAGCCGGTGTGGAACCGGAGTTTCATCTGATCAACGAAGACGGCTCGGCGATTTCCGATGACCGTGATATTCAGCAAAAGCCTTGTTACGACCAATCGGCGTTGATGCGCCGTTACGACGTAATCTCGGAAATCTGTACCTCCCTGGGCCAATTGGGCTGGGGGCCCTACCAAAATGATCACGAAGATGCCAACGGTCAGTTCGAAATCAATTGGCATTACTACGACAGCCTGAAAACGGCGGATCAACTATGCTTTTTCCGCTTTCTGGTGAAATCGATTGCTGAAAAACATGGCCTGCGCGCGACCTTCATGCCGAAACCGTTCAGCCATCTCACCGGCAACGGCTGCCACGTGCATGCGTCATTGTGGAGCCTGGACGAGGAGACCTGTCTGACCCACGATCCCGATGGCGAACTGGGTATTTCCGAGTTGGGCTATCACTTCCTTGGCGGCATACTGGCTCATGCGGAAGGCTTAGCGGCAATTACCAACCCGACGGTTAATTCGTATAAACGCATCAATGCGCCGGTAACGTCGTCGGGGGCTACCTGGGCGCCCAATACCGTAACCTTCGGCGGCAACAACCGCACCCATATGGTGCGGGTGCCGGATGCCGGCCGGTTCGAATTCCGTCTGGCCGATGGCGCGGCGAACCCCTACTTGCTGATGGCGGGTTATCTGGCGGCTGGGTTGGATGGTATCGGGGAAAAGATCGACCCCGGCAAACGCCTTGATATCGACATGTACGCGGATGGCCACAAGGTGCGTGGCGCGAAAAAATTGCCGCTCTATTTGATTGATGCCATACGCCTGTTCGCCAAGGACAAGGTATTGCGGTCTGCCTTGGGCGAGGAATTCTGCGCTGCCTACATCAAACTAAAGACCAACGATTGGAACCAGTATTCGCACCATCTTACTCAGTGGGAACGGGATACCACGCTGGATTGCTGATCCGGGGCTGAAGCCGGGTCCGAAAAAATGGGTACGGGGCGTGAATTTGGCCGCGAGGCGCATCGGCGAAATCCGTCCCGTCGTGCGTTAACCATATTGAAGAGGTATATTGCTAGGGATGGACAAACTATATCTGTAAATCAGCCCATTTGCGTTTCCTGGATACAGCTATCTTGTTCACCGGCGGATAAGCGCATCGGAACGGTACTTGTGACGGTACAAGACCATCGCCTGGCCGGCATCCGGTGAATTCCAGGGTGAAGTGCACCACCTCTCGGCGCTAACGTTGCACCTGGAGTACAATCCAAGGAAGTGTTGCCATGAAAGCGTACGGTCATCCGAGGGTGCAAGGAAAGAAATCGCATAGCCCTTCTACGCTCGACAGGGCCCAGTGAGGCCGCGATTGCCCGCGAGATCAATCGTCCCGCATGCACTGTGGGTCGGGAATCAAAGCGCAATTGCAATTGCGCCTACCGGACGCGCTCTAATATAAATCCCGAATAGTTCGCCGGGCCAGTTGCGACATGTGGACCTCGTCGGGCCCGTCGGCAACCTGGCAGAAGCGCGCCATCATATAGATATGAGCCAACGGGGTATCTTGAGTGAAGCCTGCGCCACCATGGGCCTGGATTGCCCGATTGGCTACGTCGAGCGCCATTTTCGGTGCGATAATCTTGACCATGGAGATATAATCGCGCGCCTCCTTGGGGCCGTATTTGTCCATCCTATCGGCGGCGGTCAAGACCAGCATGCGGCACTGTTCGATCTCGCAGCGGGAGCGGGCGATGTCGTGCTGGATCGAGGTTTTTTGCGAAAGTCTTTCGCCAAATGCTTCGCGTTCCTCAACCCGGCGGCACATCAGTTCCAAACAACGGTCCGCCATGCCCACAAACATCATGGCATATTGGAAGCGGCCCGGACCAAGGCGGCCTTGCGCGATCTCAAATCCGCGGCCTTCGCCCAGCAGCAGGTTTTCCGCCGGAACGCGGACATTGTCGTAATGCACCTGGGCATGTCCACCAGGAGAATGTACGCCGCCGAATACCCGCACAGGCCGCTCCAGAATGACGCCGGGGGTATCCTTGGGCACCAGGATCATCGAGAACTGTTTGTGGCGCACCGCATCCGGATCGGTCTTGCCCATCACCACGAAGACCTTGCACAAGGGATTGTAGGCGTTCGAGGTAAACCATTTGCGCCCACTGATGACATATTCGTCGCCGTCACGGATGATGGTAGTTTCCAGATTACCGGCATCGGACGAGGCTACCGCCGGTTCCGTCATCGAAAATGCCGAGCGAATTTCGCCGGCCAGCAGGGGCCGCAGCCACTTATCTTGTTGTTCGGGCGTGCCGAAACGCGCCAGCACCTCCATGTTGCCGCGGTCGGGCGCGCTGCAGTTGAAGACTTCCTGGGCCCAGGGGACCCGGGCCATGCGCTCCATGATTGGGGCAAATTCCAGGTTGGAGAGGCCCGGACTGAATTCGTCGTATTCCTTGGACAGGAACCAGTTCCAGATGTCGGCTTTTTTCGCCTTGGCCTTCAGATCCTCGAACCAGGGCGGGTACTGCCACAAATTGTCGCCATCATCCACCCATTCCCAATAATCCAGTTCGCGCGGGTAGATGTGCTCTTTCATGAACAGTTCGACCCGGGCAATCATCTCGCCAACCTGATCGCTGTAATCCAAATCCATAACACTCTCCCGCTCGCTTTATGTTTTCAAGTTATCCTGCCCGCGACCATGGTCGGAAAGATGGCAGGGTCAAGTCAACATTGAATTTGGTCTCACAGGAAAATTATTCTGTAATCAGCGCCCATTCGGACTATGACTGCGCCATGCGGGCGATTATTTTT
>CAUZBE010000150.1:0-7281 GCA_963577885.1 Alphaproteobacteria bacterium | reverse complement strand
GATTTGAACGTTTTCAAAATGAGAATGCTCTGGTTCAGATTATGGCCCATGGCCGGTTTGGCCCCCGTTCCAGAATGTCCCGCAAGGCCCCCAGTGCTTTAGTCAGGACGGCACGGGTGGGTGCCTGACTGAGGGTGATGCGCACGGCCTGATCCGCTGCGGCCGTCACCACGGCGAACGGCCTCAAGGGCAGGATGGCAATACGGGCCTGACGGGCGGCGGCAGTGAAATCCTCCGCCTGGACATTTTCGATTCACTGTGTGGTGACGGCGCCTGTCAGGCCCGGTTGGGTAACCGTAATGATGCGGGCAGCTTCCGCCAGACGCTGCAGTTGCGGCCGTGGCGCGGTGACCCAGACAACGCGCAAGCCAGGCGCCAGACATTTCGAGGCGGAGGTAATGTAGATGGTGCGTTCCGGCGCCAGGCCAGCACCTGGTGCGGCGGCTGGAGTTCGCCCGGCATGGGCCGCTTGGTTGATCCGGATTGCTGCTTTATCGTGTTGCGGACGTGGTCCGAGTGGGCGGCGTCAGCGCCACTAATTAGCTGCCCTGGATGATAGCTTGCTGGATGACGTGGCCTTGAGCCGGACCGAGGTGGTGCGGGAGTGCCGCAAACCGTTCTGGTGCAAATACGGCCGGTGGCACAGCGCACGTTTTGAATTTCGTGGGAGGATGTATGCTGCAGATACCAATTTACCAGATTGACGCCTTTGCCGATGCGCCGTTTGGCGGCAATCCCGCCGCAATTTGCCCTTTAAAGGAGTGGCTTGCGGACGATGTCATGCAAGCCATTGCCATGGAAAATAATCTTTCCGAAACCGCCTTTTACGTGGTCGAGGGGGAAACCTACCGCTTGCGCTGGTTTACCCCGGTGATGGAGGTCAATTTATGCGGTCATGCCACTTTGGCAACGGGACATTTAATTCTGAACCGGCTTTCGCCGGCCTCGCAACAAGTCACGTTCGAGACCTTGTCCGGTGCTCTGCAAGTGCGCCGCAAAGGTGATGGCCTGGCGATGGATTTTCCCTCTATCGCGCCGGGGCAAGCTGTGCATCCGTCGGCAAGGCTAGTTTCCGCCATGGGGGTGATGCCGGAAGAATGCCTCGGCATTCGCGAGCAGCATGGCGCGCCATATTATTTGCTAGTTTTTGAATCCGAAGCCCAGATCGCCGCTCTGACGCCGCGCTTCGCCAGCATGAGCGCCAATGTGATCGCCACCGCGCCGGGGGAAAGGGTGGATTTCGTCTCGCGTTTTTTCGCGCCCATGTCGGGTATAGATGAAGATCCGGTAACCGGCTCGGCCCATTGCACCCTGGCGCCGTATTGGGCTAAACGGCTGGGCAAAAACGAACTTACCGCGCGGCAAATTTCCGCCCGTGGCGGTACAGTTGGTTGCCGGCTAGAGGGCGACCGGGTGATCCTCGCCGGCACATGCGCCTTCTATATGGCAGGCCAGATCGAAGTACCCGTATAGACGGGCTCGCGCGGCCGGTGCGAAATGTACTATGATCGTCGCCATGAAAGTCTTTTCCGGTACACGCGAGCGCGAACGGGTTAGGGTTGCCGTTGACGGGCAACCCCTGAACCCGCGCATCGACCTGCGTGATTTCGAGGCCAGCGGCTTGGAATGGGGTTACGAGGGCAGCGGCCCAAGCCAGCAGGCTTTGGCGATCCTGGCCGAACATGCGGGCCCCGAGGCGGCCCCAGGCAATTATCGGCAATTTGTGCAGGCCATTATTGCTGAAATCGGGGCCGATACCTGGCATCTGACCAACACGGAAATCGATTAGCGGATCGATCAGACAACGATCCTGCCCATGGACCTGCAAACACGGACACGTAAGATTTAGGGCGAGGTTTAGGGCAATTTTCAATTGCTCTACTTATAAAGAAACTGAGCACATTTTGCCTAAATGTGCTCCAATCGGGAGTAACTTTACGTATGGATACCGTCACCGCGCTGATGGATGACCTAGTAGCTGCCCATGGCGCGGATACCGCAATTATTTATCACGACGCGCCAATCAAATATGCCGAAGTCGATGATATGGGCCGCCGGGCCGCCACTGTTTTGGCCGGTCTTGGCGTTGGCGCCGGGGACCGGGTGGCCCTATGGCTGCCCAATTGCCCGGCCTATATGGCCCTGTACTTGGGCTGTTGCCGCCTGGGTGCCATTGCCGTCGCGGTCAATACCCGTTTCCGTTCAACCGAGGTTTCGGACATCGTCAGTCGTTCCGGCGCGACGATCATGGTGATGTGGCCCGGGTTCCGCGAGATTGATTTCCTGGGCCTGCTGGCTGAGGCCGACGGCGACGCCCTGGCCGGGCTGGAGACGATCATCCTGTATGACGAGGGGCGGAAGGCTGCGGCTATACCAGCCGCCGTGGGCCACTGCCGACACCTGGATTATAACGAGTTAATCCAGTGCACCCCGTATACGGAGGACCATGCTAATCCGGAGGCGGGCTGTAACATCTTCACCACTTCGGGCACAACCAAGGCGCCGAAATTCGTCTTGCATTCCCAGGGCAGCATTTCCCGGCATGCCCGCCTTGTCGCGGATGGTTTCGGCTACAGCACATCGAACGGCGCCTTCCTGCAGATGATGCCGCTTTGCGGTGTCTTTGGTTTTACCCAGATCATGGCGGGTCTGGCCTCGGGCCAGCCTACGGTGCTGACGGCCTCCTTCGATCCCTTGGCGGCGGTGGAACTGGCGGCCCGCCACAACGTGGTCAACTTCAACGCCACCGACGATATGATCCAGTCAATCCTGGATGCCAGCCCGCTGGACCGGCCCCTGCCCAATGTACGATTTGTCGGCAGCGCTGCGTTCGCCACCAATTACGCCGAGCTGGCGGCTCGGGCCGAGGCGCGGGGCATTATAATGGTTGGCCTGTACGGTATGAGCGAGGTGCAGGCACTATATGCCGTCCAGCCAATGGATCTGCCCCCGGTCGAACGGATAGTCGGTGGCGGTAGGCCTATTTCGGCGCAGTCAGAAGTGCGGGTGCGCGACCCTGACAGCGGTGAATTTCTGGGCCCGGGCGAGCCTGGGGAACTAGAGATTAAGGGCCCCTCGTTGATGAAGGAATATTACTTGAACCCGGAAGCGACGGTGGAAGAATTCACCACGGATGGTTTTCTACGCACCGGCGATCTGGGCCAGTTGACCGAGGATGGCCGCTTCCTCTACCTCCAGCGCATGGGCGATGTCCTGCGCCTGGGCGGTTTTCTGGTCAGTCCGGCGGAAATAGAGCACTATATCATCGGCCACCCTAGCGTGGCAGATAGTCAGGTGGTCGGCATCAGGACCGCCGAAGGCAGCATCCGGGCAGTGAGTTTCGTCATCATGAACCCGGGCGCCGCATTTGACGAGGCAGGGCTGCGCCAACATTGCCTGGACGGCCTGGCCCGCTTCAAGGCGCCGGTGCGGATCTTTGCCGTCGATAAATTCCCCACCACGACAAGTGCCAACGGCACCAAAATCCAACGCGCCGAACTGCGCCGCTTGGCCGAGGCCTGGGCCGTTGCCGGCGCGTCATGACAGAACAGTCTTTTCCGGGAAAATGTCAGGCGCGGCTTGACGGTGATATTCGAATAGCCATCTGATTATTGGTTAGGGATTGGTATTTGGCGCCAGTCCGTGTTGTCGGCGCAGGGTGGGATTTGCGTAATTATTTTCGGCCTTCGGGTTATACTGGAGGCGCGATGATAAGTGAATGGATGTTGGTGGCACGGGAGGAATGCGCGATGCATTTGTTTCAAAAACAGGCGGCGTCGGATATGGACGCCGCCTTTGCGCGGCTACCCATAATCGATCTGGGGCCGTATTTTCGCGGCGCTGACGGCGCCCTGGAAATTCTGGCGGCGAATTTGGCGGCCGCCTGCGCAGATGTGGGCTTTTTCTACATCACCAACCACGGGGTGCCCGAAGACCTGATTGAGGGCGCCTTCGCACAATCAAAAAGCTTTCACGCCCTGCCGCTTGCGGTGAAGCAGGACCTGCCTCTGGATCAGAACAATATTGGCTATATGGCCATGAACACTTCAATGCAGGCTCATTCCACGGTGCACACGGCGACTACGCCGAATCAAAATGAATCTTTTTTCGTAACCCACGACCGCGGTCCCGACCACCCGGACGTGGTCAATCAGACGCCCTTGCGCGGGGCCAATCAATGGCCGGACAATCTGCCGAATTTCCGCGCTGGCGTGATCGCCTATTTCCGCGCGCTGAATGAATTAGGACAGCGTTTGCTACCGGCCTTCGCCCTGGCTCTGGGGATGCCGCCCGATTACCTGGATGATGATTTCTCGGACGAAAATAATGCTACTCTGCGGCTGCTGCATTACCCGCCGACTAAGGTGCGGGACAACGATTTCGGCACGGCGCCGCACACGGATAATTCCTTTATGACCATACTGGCGCGCATGGAGGTGCCAGGCCTGGCGCTTCGCCTATCCTCGGGGGAATGGCTGCCGCCGCCGCTGATACCGGGGACGTTTCTGGTCAATATCGGAAATATGCTGCGGCGCATGTCGAACGACAGATTTCTGTCCACGCCCCATGGCGTCATCGTGGACGGGGAACAAGACCGCTATTCTATCGCCTATTTTCATAGCCCTAATCCTTACCGTATGATCCGCGTGGCACCCGCCTGTATCGACGCGGCGCATCCGGCGAAGTATGAACCGCGCCTCTATGCGGATATGATGCACGAGTTCTATCGCGCCAATTATTTTCATCAACAACAGCACGGCAAAATCGAAATCCAGGACGTATACGATTAGCCGGCGATATCAATAATAAAGAGGGGAGGATCGATCATGGATTTAGGTTTATCGGGACGCAACGCTATCGTCTGCGCATCCAGCCGCGGATTGGGTAAGGGCTGCGCCATGTCGCTGGCCATGAACGGTGTCAACGTCGTGGTCAACGGCCGCGATGAAGCGGTCACCATGGCGACGGCGGCAGAAATCCGCGGCGCCTCGGATGTGGAGGTCACCCCGGTAGTTGCCGATGTCTCTACCAAGGCCGGGCAGGCGGCGTTGCTGGCGGCCTGTCCCCAGCCCGATATATTGGTCAACAACAACGGCGGCCCGCCATTCCGGGATTTTCGTGAACTGTCCCGCAAAGACCTGCTGGAAGGCGTGACCATGAACTTCGCGACCCCGATCGAGTTGATCCAGGCGGTGATCGACCCCATGGTGGCGCAGGGCTTTGGCCGCATCGTCAACATCACCTCGGTGACCGTGAAGCGGCCGGTATTTGGCCTGGATCTGTCCAGCGGCGCCCGTGCCGGCCTAACCGCATTCCTGGCCGGGGTGGCCCGCTCGGTGGCTGAGCACAACGTCACTATCAATCATATACTGCCTGGCTATATCGACACTGACCGCCTGCGTGGCGGTCTGGGCTTCAATGCGAAACAGAACAATATTTCCGAGAGTCAGGCGGCTGAAAATCTGGCGGGTTCCGTACCCGCCAAACGTTTCGGCAATCCGGAGGAATTCGGCGAAGCCTGCGCCTTCCTCTGTAGCGCCCAGGCGGGCTACATCACGGGCCAAAGCCTGCTGCTCGACGGCGGCTTGTACGAAAGTAATTTCTAGCGGGCTGCCACATCAAAATCTCAAACGGACCGGCTACAGGCCTAAAAATCGTTCGGCGTTTAGAATAGGTGCACTGATCCATCCCGTGCGCGCTTAATCCCAGGGCGTCGAGGCGGCTTATGGGGTCTCTTTCATAAATGTCGAACGGAAAGTCCGTGCCGATCATCAGGCGGTCAACACCAAAACGCTTGATCAATAGCGCTAGGATCTCGGTATCGTAAACCAGGCCATCATAATAGATACGCTTGGCAAGCTCTCGCGGCGAGGACGTGGTAAGCTCTTTTAGGCTAGATAATTGCCCCCAAGCGTGGGTCATGCGCGGTTCCACCATGGCGAAGGTTCCCCCGCCATGGCTGGCCGCTAGGCGAAGGGCTGGCCGGCGTTCTAGCAATCCTCCGGTTATCAGGGATGCGAGGGCAAAGGCAGTCTCGCATGGGAAGGCGATGACGGCGCCTAGCAGGCCCGGTCCGACTAGGCGGTCCACGCCGATCGGTTCCAACGGGTGAATGAAAACCGACATGCCCAATTCCTCGGCGGCGGCAAAAAAGGGATCGAATTCCCGTTTGCCGATGACCCGGCCATTTATATTGGTGCCAATCTCTACCCCACGTAGGCCCATGGCCCGAACATCTTCAAGCTCCCGCGCCGCGCGCTCGGGGTTTTGCAGGGTCACCATACCCAGACCGAACATGGCGTCAGGCGCCGTCGCAACCATTTCCGCAATAACGCCGTTGATATATTTACCAAGATCGGCCGTATCGTCTTCGGCGAAGTCATAGGACAATAGTTTTGGCATGGGAGAGAGGACCTGGCGGCCAATGCCCATTTTTGCCATGCCTTCCAGACGCGCGTCTATATCCCAGCAATCCTTGGTAATCTTTCGGAAGACACGGGCCTTGATAATAACTTCTGCGTGGCCGCAGCCGGCAGGACGGAGGGAAGGCCAGGCGGCCGCCCCCGCGCGGCCGGTATAGGCAGGCAAATCCCGCGGCACAATGTGGGTATGGATATCAATGGCGTTAGTCATGGCGGGCCATTCTTGCGGCATATCTCATAACATCGTGGCACCGCCGTTGACGCTGATGACCTGGCCGGTCACAAACGCTGCCTCGTCCGATGCCAGGTAGCTGACCATGGAGACGACTTCCGCCATCTCTGCGGGACGCCCCACGGGGATCACCGAGATAAATTTTTCCGCCAGGGCCGGATGGGTCTCGATAATCTGAGCCATCTGCGGTGTGTTCACGGCGCATGGCGCGACGGTGTTGACAGTGACCCCATCGCCGGCAAATTCGCGCGCCAGCCCGGTGGTGAGGCCATGCATACCCCCCTTGGCGGCATTATAGGCGGCGTGATCCCATAGGCCGTTGCGCACGGAATCCGCACCGATATTGATGATGCGGCCGTATCGCTGTTGCTGCATGATGGGCAGGGCCTGCCAACAACACCACAGGGCCGTCCACAAATTGCGGTCGATGGTGGTGCGCAGGGTTTCCGGCGTTTGCTCTAAAAACGGCTTGATGATGCCGCCACCGGCATTGTTCACTAAAACATCAATCCGTTGGTGGCTGTCCACGGCCCGTTGGATTAATCGGCCCGCAACATCCTCGTTCGACAGATCGCCAACCTCGTAAGCCACTTTGCCGCCGGCGCCAAGCGCCTGCGCCGTAGCCGA
>CAUZBE010000149.1:0-7300 GCA_963577885.1 Alphaproteobacteria bacterium | reverse complement strand
GATGTTAGCAGGGGCGACGGCGGGTGGGGCCAAGGGGCGCCGGTTTCTGGATGTAGGTTGTTCGGGAGGCTTCATGACCCAGGCCGCGGTGGCGGCGGGTTTTATCACCTGGGGCATTGATCTCGACGGCGAAGCCGTCGCCCATGCAAAGGCCCATTATCCTGGCGCGACGTACCGGGTTAGCGGTTTAGCCGAATTCGCGGCGGACTTCGCGGCCCGATCAGAGGAACCGTTTGACGCGGTCTATTGCTCTGAAGTGTTGGAGCATGTGGCCGATGCCAACGCCTTTGTCGGCGCCATTTCGGGCCTGATGGCGCCCGGGGGTGTGCTGTATTTGACCACACCCGATATCGGCCATTGGCGCCGGCCCCGGCATTTGCCTAGCTGGGATGTCTTTACGCCTCCGCGCCATTGCCTGTTTTTTTCCTCCGGCAATCTGCGGCAACTACTGGCCCGCCATGGCCTGAATATCTATCGCCGGCAATGGGCCTTCAAACCGGGTTTGAAAGTTTTTGCCCGCAAGACCAGCCGGCTTGCCTGAAAGGCGTGTTGCGCGCATCCTATCCTGCAATTTGATTTGAATGGGAGATCAGTGGGCATATGCGCATCCATAATCTATACGAAGACGACGACGGCCAGTCGCACTTTCGCGATATCGATGTTGAATGGGTTGAGGAAGGCCCGGGCGGGCAGTTATCCGAACGGCTGCCAGCCACGGGCATAATATTTCGCAGGGTACAGCCGACTTATGAGCTAGATTGGCATTCCGCGCCGCGCTGCCAGTACATCATCAACCTGGATGCCGGGGTGCAAATCACCGCCTCCGATGGCGAAGCCCGCATCATTGGCGCCGGCGAAGTTATCCTGGTCGAAGACGTCGCCGGCAAAGGCCATCTATCCAAGGCCATCGACAGCCAGGTCCGCCACTGCATCTTCGTGCCGATAGATTGAGCCTGAGTTCTAATAATGTGGCGGTGGTTGATCATTGGGCTGGGTGGTTTCAAAGTTGTCCTCGATACGTTGTAGGCGCTCGCGCAATTGATTGACGTCCCGACGCAGGGCTTCGATCTCCGTCCATTGCTTGTTCACCATGTCGGATAAATCCTCGATGGTGCCATTCTGATGGGCGAGGTGGCTTTCCAGGGCCGTTAGGCGCTGCTGCAGATCCCGGGCGTCATTCATAGGCCGACCTTCGTCGTCAGGCCGCCGTCCACGGGCAGGATGGCGCCGGTAATATAGGCGCCGGCGTCGGAGGCGAGGAACAGGGCCGCATTGGCGGCATCCCAGGCATTCCCCATGCGGCCCAGGCGGGGCAGTGCGTCGCGCTGGCCACGGATCTTATCGATGGGGTCGCCGCTGGTGCGGTGATACATCGCCAAGGCTGTCGGCGTGTCCATCAGGCCCAGCATCAGGATGTTGCAACGGATGCCGTGCGGGCCGTTTTCGTAGGCCAGCCAGCGGCAGAATTCGTTCAAAGCCGCCTTCGCCACCTTGTAGGCGATCAGCGGATAAGCGGCGACCGAGGCGATGGAGCTAGTATGGATGATGCAGCCGGTCTGCTGGGCCCGCATGATGGGCAGGGCATGTTTCGAGAGCAGCATGGCACCGGTCAGGTTTCGGTCCAGACTGGCCTGCCACTCAGCCAGGTCAATCTTCGTGGTGTCGCCCTCGACCATGCCGGCGCCCACATTGTTGTGCAGGATATCAAGCCGGCCGAACGCAGCCGTCGTGGCGGCCATCAAATCGCGGCAATGGTTCTCATTGGTGATATCCGCCAACATGGTTTCGACCGTGTAGCCTTCGGCCCGGACCTGCTGGGCAGTTTCTTCCAGCGACGGGCTGGAGCGGTTGGCTAGCATCAATTTTGCCCCTTCCCGGGCAAACGTCAGGGCTGTTGCCCGGCCATTGCCCATGCCGTCCGGCTCGGTCTGGCCGGCGCCGGCGATGATGGCGACCTTGTCCTTCAGACGCATATTGGTAAGCTTTCCCGATTGCTATGGCCCCTGTCCGCTTGGTATTAAGGGATAGATGATCGAGTGCAACCAAAAAGGCGTGGTGGGATGACGGCGGCGGGCAAGAAATTATCCTCAAATCAGCAGAACCAATTCTGGCGTGACGGTTATCTGGTGGTGGACGGTGCCGTAAATGGCGATACGTTGCGGCGCCTGCGCCGGCAAATGGATGACTGGACGGAGGAGAGCCGGCGCCACGACCAACCCTATGGCGAACCCACCGTCGACGGCCGGCCGCGGTTTGATCTGGAGGAGACCCATTCGGCGGCACGGCCCGCCCTGCGGCGGATCAATAACCCGGCCGAGGTATCGGAAGATTTTCATCGGGTCATGACCGATGCGCCCATGGTGGACATGGTCGCCGATTTAATCGGCCCCAACGTCAAATATCACCATTGCAAGATCAATTCAAAACTGCCGGGCGGCCAAATGGTCGTGCACTATCATCAGGACTTCAGCTATACGCCGCACACCAATGACGACGTTATTACGGCAATATTGCTGTTGGACGATGTTGACCAGGACAACGGTTGCCTGATGGTGGTGCCGGGCACGCATCGGGGCAGCATCGACAGCTTGTTTCAGGATGGCGTCTTCACAGGCATGGTCGCACCGGCCTTGGAGCAGAATTATCTGGCCCGCCAGGTGCCCATTGTCGGCAAGGCAGGCGCGGTTTGCCTGATGCATACCCGCCTGCAACATGGCAGCGAGGCCAACCTTTCGCCGGCCCGCCGCCGGGCCATATATCTGTGTGTCTACAGCGCCGCCGACGCGGTGCCGATCGCCCGCAATCCCATGCCCTCGACCCTGGAAGGCACCATCGTGCGCGGCCAGGCCAGCACCACGGCCCGGATGATCCCGCTGCAGGTGGAATTGCCGCAGCAGCCCAAATCGGCGTCGTTCTTCACGGTCATTGGGCAGAAATCCGCCAGTGGCAGCGGAAAAGACGCGGCCTAGTCCAGTTTCGATATTGATAGAAGCTCGACTAGAGCATGCTTTGTTTAAACATTCTCAGACCCCTTAAGAATAAAGCAATTAAACCAATTACTTAAGTCGCGAGAGCGACTCCGTTTAAGTGAAAATTGCTCTAGTGTTTTCGTTCACACCAGTACGTCGAGACGCACGGCTCACCAGGAGATTTGGGGGCAGCGGCGTAGAAACGCCGGGTCGCAGTCGCGGCCTTAACTGACCATTTCAATCTTGAAAATTGTCACCACAGCCTAAAGCTTTTCGAAAACCTGGGTCCGGGCGGTGATTTTGTCGGTGAACTGATACCAGCCCCTCATTTCCGTGAATTCCGGCGTCTCCAGGGCCTCCGGCCCGCTCAATTCATAAATCGCCATATAAGTCCTGCTGGCGGCTTGGGATTTCTTGCCATCCTTGGTCAGGCTGGCGGCGCCGGCGGAGACATAGCGGCTGCCGCGTAGGACGCCGGGACAGGCCAGGGCCTCGGGCAAATGCTCCTCGTTATACCACTTGTTCCAGGCCGCCTCGACGCCTGGGTCTATCTCGGCACTGACCAGCAACAAATATTTTGGGGCATCAGCCATGGCACCTTGCTCCTATAATTTGGGCGTTGGGTTACGCCACTTAACAAATAGCCGCGTGTGGTCGGTATTTTCCCGTTCAGATTACCAGTTCCGGTATTTTGTCACCACTAGGGCTTTTCGGGCCGGCAGGACCTTCGCCACCGCCATCGCCCTTCTTGCCGCGCTTTGGCTTTTTCTCAAGGGCCCGAAACGCAAAGCTTAACTTGCCGTTCGCCACATCAATTTCGACCTGGCCACCCTTGGCCAATTTGCCGAACAGCAATTCATCGGCCAGGGGCTTTTTGACCTTGTCCTGGATAATTCGTCCCAGGGGACGGGCGCCATAAAGTTGGTCATAGCCCTTTTCCGCCAACCAGTCGCGGGCGGCCTTGCCCAGGCTGATAGATACCTTGCGCTCGCCCAGTTGATCGCTCAATTCGCCGATGAATTTATCGACCACCTTGGAGATCACTTCCGGCGGCAATGCCGAAAAGCTGATGGTGGCGTCCAGGCGGTTGCGGAACTCCGGCGTGAACAGACGATTGATTGCCTCTTCATCTGCACCGACCTGCATATCCCGGCCAAAGCCAATGGCCATTTTTGACATTTCCGCGGCGCCGGCATTGGTGGTCATGATCACGACTACATTACGGAAGTCCACATGCTTGCCGTTGTGATCGGTCAGTTTGCCGTAGTCCATGATCTGCAACAGAATGTTGAACAGATCGGGATGGGCCTTTTCAATTTCGTCCAACAGCAGAACCGCGTGGGGGTTCTGGTCGATGGCGTCGGTCAGCATGCCGCCTTGGTCAAAGCCCACATAACCTGGCGGTGCGCCGATCAGGCGGCTGATGGTATGCCGTTCCATATATTCTGACATGTCGAAGCGGACCATCTCCATACCCATGATCTTGGCCAACTGCCGCGCCACTTCTGTTTTGCCGACACCGGTTGGGCCGGAAAACAAATAGCTGCCAATGGGTTTTTCCGGCTCGCGCAGACCGGCGCGTGACATCTTCAGGGCCGTCGCCAACGCTTCGATAGCCTGATCCTGACCGAATACCACTTCTTTCAGTTCGCCGTCCAGATTGGCCAGGCTAGCCTTGTCGTCCTTGGACACGGTCTTCGGTGGGATACGCGCGATCTTCGCCACCACGTTCTCGATATCCTTGACCGAGATGGTTTTCCTGCGCCGGTTTTCCGGTAACAGCATCTGTGCCGCACCGACTTCATCGATCACGTCGATCGCCTTGTCGGGCAGTTTTCGGTCATTGATATATTTCGCTGATAATTCAACCGCCGCCTTGATCGCATCGCCGGTATAGCGGATGTGATGATAATCCTCAAAATAAGGCTTCAAGCCGTTCAGGATCTTGATCGCATCCAGCACGCTTGGCTCGTTGATATCGATCTTCTGGAAGCGGCGCAGCAGGGCGCGGTCTTTTTCGATGTAGCCGCGGTATTCCTTGTAGGTGGTGGAGCCCATGCAGCGGATGGTGCCGCTGGCCAGAGCTGGTTTTAACATGTTCGAGGCATCCATGGCACCGCCGGAGGTGGCCCCGGCGCCGATCACCGTATGAATTTCATCAATGAACAGAATGGCGTCGTCGTGGTTCTCCAGCTCCTGAATGACCGCCTTCAGGCGCTCTTCGAAATCGCCGCGATAGCGGGTGCCGGCCAACAGCGAGCCCATGTCCAGGGAATAGATAGTGGTATCGCGCAGAACTTCCGGCACATCACCCAATACTACCCGCCGGGCCAGGCCCTCGGCGATGGCGGTCTTACCAACGCCCGGATCGCCCACTAACAGCGGATTGTTCTTTTGCCGCCGGCAGAGGATCTGAATGGTTCGTTCCAGTTCCTCTTCCCGCCCGATGACCGGATCGATGCGGCCGGCACGGGCCTTTTCATTCAGGTCGATGCAATAGGCGGCCAGGGCCTCGTCGTCGGATTTGACGTCGCTTTCCTCTTCCTCTTTTTCCTCCGCGCCGTGCACCGTCCGCTCGGTACTCATACCCGGCGTCTTAGCTACGCCATGGGCGATATAGCTGACGGCGTCCAGGCGGGTCATATCCTGCTCCTGCAGGAAGAACACCGCATGGCTTTCCCGCTCAGCAAAGACGGCGACCAGTACATTCGCTCCCGTCACCTCGTCCCGGCCCGATGATTGCACGTGATAGACGGTACGCTGGATGACGCGCTGGAAGCCAGCCGTCGGCTTAGCCTCCTCTTCCTCCTCGACCGAGAGAGAGGTAAGATCCTCGTCCAGATAATTACTCAACTGTAGGCGCAGCTGGTCGATCTCCACATTGCAGGCCCGCAACACGGAGCGGGCGTCGTTGTCATCGCACAGGGCTAACAACAGATGTTCCAGGGTTGCAAATTCATGTCGGCGTTCGTTGGCGCTGCGTAACGCCCGATGTAGGCTTTGTTCTAATTCCGTCGCGAATGATGCCACTAGATTTTTTCCATTGTGCACTGCAGCGGATGCTGGTTCTTGCGGGCGAGGTCGGTCACCTGCATCACCTTTGTTTCCGCTATTTCAAATGGGAATACGCCGCAAACACCAATCCCCTTTTGGTGTACATGCAGCATGATTTGGGTAGCTTCCTGTTCGTCCTTGTTAAAATAGCGTTCCAATACATGGACCACGAACTCCATCGGTGTGTAATCGTCGTTCAATAGTAGGACCCGATACATGGACGGTTTTTTCGTTTTAGGCTTGGTTTTTGTAACGACATTAGTGTCGCCGCCACCATTCTGGCCGCCACCATCTTCATCGCCGCTATTGCCGTTCGGATCGCTCATGCCCTTCGGGACTCCTGCTCGCGGTCTAACCCAACCCGGCCAAGCCAAATTGTACCATGATCCTATCATATCGGCCATTTCCATCATATTGGAAGAGGAGATCTATATGATAGTAAAATGGAGAAATTTAGAAATAGCAAAAAAGAGGGTCTGGCGCAGGATCCGACGCGGGAAATTAGCCATAAAAAAGGGTCCGGTGGGAGGAACCGGACCCTTCTCTGTAGCGCCCCTCCGATATAGAGAGGGGCGGCTATGCGGTGATTACACCGCGTTCTTGTGCCATTTCTCCACCGTCGCGGTGATGTGGGTTTTAATGGGCTCGAACGCGTCTTGGGCTACTTTGGTCGCCAGTTCACCGACTTTGATGCTCTGGTCCAGCAAGCCTTCATAGCTGCTGCGGGCAAAATCAGACTGCAGGTCCAGCACTTCGTTCAGGGGTTTGGCACCCAGGACGGCCTTAGTCACCTTCACGTTGCCGTCCAGCATTTTCTTGGCGAAGCTCATCCATTCGCCGCCGATGGCTTCCAGGCCCTTGCCGTAAGCGGCGCCAGCGGTGCTCCAGGCTTCCATGTTGTCCTTGCCGCTGACGGCCAGTTCGTCATAACCCTGAACCAGATCGCCGGCTTTGCCCCGCACGCCGGCGAAGGCATTTTCATAGCCTTCCGTGCTGGATTTGGCGAAATTGCGCAGGGCTTCCTGGCCGGCCGCGACCATGGCCTCGGCCGTTTTGGCGACATTGTCCGTAGGGTTGTCTTTTTTTTTGGTCTTGGCGGTCATGGCTGTATCTTTCATATTGTTGGTGGTGTTATTAGGACTTTGGATTTCGGCGGCCGGTGCGATCCCTGGCCAGTGGCTCCGTGGGATCGCGAGCTTAGCACCATCGAAACCCGTTAAAAGCGGTCTAAAACTGGTTTATGCTGCAACGCAATATGAAATATAAATAGCTGATAA
>CAUZBE010000148.1:0-7327 GCA_963577885.1 Alphaproteobacteria bacterium | reverse complement strand
AAGCAATGTAACCGACATATGGGCCTTGCAGCCCAATTCGTCTAGAGAAATTCCGAAGCAAGGAGAATTACGAAGCAATTCCCATTGATTGGATAAATTTCTCTAACACTAAAGATTAGAGCATTTACAATATGAAAATTCTCTAGATAAATCGCCAATCCGGGTTCCGACGTAGCCGTTATTCAGCCTTGGATATCGATAATTTCAGCCGATTGCACGGGTCGATCGTCGGCTTCCCCCGGGTCTTCCAGGGGCCAGGCGGCGAGGCTGCCGTCATCCCCGTCTTCAAGGGGGTCTTCCGGCTCCCGGTGGGACAGGGGCAGCAAATCCGTGCGGGCCTGGCCTTCCAACAGCCCGGCCGCCTTTAATTCATCCAGACCGGGCAGGTCTTTGATATTCTGAAAACCAAAATGTTCCAGGAAGCCATCGGTCGTGCCATAGGTCACCGGACGCCCCGGCGTTCGCCGGCGCCCGCGAATACGCACCCAGCCCAGTTCCATCAACAGATCCAGGGTTCCCTTGGACAGACTGACGCCCCGCACATCCTCAATTTCGGCCCGGGTAACCGGCTGGTGATAAGAGGTGATCGCCAGGGTTTCCAATGCGGCGCGGGACAACTTGCGGTGCTGCTGCCGGTGTTCCTGTAACAGGAAATGCAAATCGGGCGCTGTCCGCATGGCCCATTTCCCCGCTACCCGTACCAGGTTGACCCCGTGCTTGGCATAGTGAGCCTCCAACAATTTCAGCAGCTTGGATACATCCGTCCCGTCAGGCAGGCGCGCCGCTATGCTGGCCACATCCAAAGGCTCGGTCGCGGCGAACAACAATGCCTCGACCATGCGCAGACAACCCGCCTCGTGTTCCGGGGACGGCAGCTCCTTACCCGTATCCTCTATGGGCGCGGCATCGGAGATCATGCGCTTTTGATCTCCTTGATATAGATGGGTCCGAATGTCTGGCCCTGGCGCATGTTCAAACGCCCTTGTTTGGCCAGTTCCAACGACGCGGTGAAAGTAGATGCCAGAGCCGAGCGTAATTCCATGCCGACACGCAATTCGTCAGGCAGAAGCGCTTCTAAACTGGCCCAATCAGGCATAGTGCCAAGGTACAATGATAGCCGGTTCAGGGCCTCTTCCACCGAAAGAATGGCCGGGGGCCGCGGCGTTATTGACATCATTTCCGAACGGTCAACTTGGCCCACATAGGCCATCAGAAATTCATACAGGCTGCAGTCATAGAGGGAATCGCGGATCACCGTGACCCCTTCCGGGGCGCCGCGAGGAAATACATCGACGCCCAGGCGGTGGCGCTGCATCAAGGTATCCGCGGCCTCGCGCATCGCCTCCAGCCGTTGCAGCTGATGCTGCAGCCGGGATGCCAGTTCTTCGCCGGTGGGTTCATCGTCGCCCGGTTGGGCCGGCAGCAATAGCCGTGATTTCAAGTACGCCAACCAGGCCGCCATCACCAGGTAATCCGCCGCCACTTCCAACCGCAAGCGCCGCGCCTCCGCGACAAAGACCAGAAATTGGTTCGCCAGATCCAAGATAGAGATGTGGGTCAGATCCAGTTTTTGCTGCCGCGACAGGGTCAGCAGAACATCCAACGGCCCTTCATAGCCATCCAACGTGACCTGAAAGCCATCGGCCTGTCCCGCCGCCAGTGCCGGGTTCGGCGCCGGACCCTCAAAGGCCTCCGCCGGGCCCTGGACGGACCTATCCGTCGTTCCCGTTACGGGCAAGATCGCAATGGGCATGTCGCTTTGGTTCATGACGTAATTATACCCTATCCGCGCGGTTGGCCAAGTCGCTTAACGCAATATCTTGTATGTTAATTTTGACCGACCGCAAAATAGCGGCATTTCAGTGATTATCCAATAGTTTATTCAATCTATCGCATAAATCATCGTAAGCGGCCGGCTCGCCGGGCGCCCGGCAGGCGAGCGCGCGCTGCCAGCGATTTTGCGCTGGACCCGATAAGGGCCGGCAGGCATCCGCCACGGCCTGCATTTCTGCCGGTTTGCCATTACAGTGCAGGGCCACGTCGCAGCCCGCCGCTAGGGCGCTCGCGGCCCGTTTGCCCAAACTTCCGGCCAGGGCCTGCATGGACAGGTCGTCGCTGAACAACATACCATCAAAGCTAATCTGGTCCCTGATTACCCGGTCGATAATGATCTTCGACATGGTTGCCGGGTGATCAGGATCCAGAGCCGGATAAAGCACATGTGCGGTCATCCCCATGGGCAGATCCGCCAGGGCCGCGAAGGGCCGGAAATCAATATTAGACAAGGCTTCCCAGCTGGCCGGGACAACCGGCAACTCAAGATGGCTGTCGACCCGGACGCGGCCATGACCTGGCATATGCTTGATCACCGGCAAGACACCGCCCCGCATCAAGCCAGCCGCCTGGGCGCGGCCCAGACGCGCCACCAATTCCGGGTCCGAAGAAAAGGCCCTATTGCCGATGACGTAATGCCCGGCGGGATCGTGCACATCCAGGCAGGGCACGCAATTAACGTCGACACCAAGATCCGTCAATTCCAGCGCCATAAGGCGGGCGTTCAGGGCCACCGCTTCCATCGCCGACGTCTCGTCTACGTGGGCAAGGCGGCCAAATTCCGCCGCCGCGGGAATATTTCGCCATTGTGGCGGCGGTAATCGTTGCACCCGGCCGCCCTCATGATCCATTAGAACCGGCGCCTCCGCGCGTCCCACAGCAGCGCGCAGGTTGCCGGTCAGACGACGTATCTGTTCCGGGTTATCACAATTGCGGGCAAACAGAATAAAGCCCAGAGGATCGCAGGCACGAAAAAACGCCGCTTCATCGGGCTGCAAGACCGGACCGGCACAACCAAACACCGCCGCCAGGGGCGTGGCCGATGTCATCGCGTCATGGCCTCATCACCTCGGCGTATTATAGTCTCGCGGCATCACCGGGGCGGGACAATGATACAATCCTGCTTCTTTGCCTTCAATTTTCCGCATGCGGATCTTGCGTCGGCCATGTTTTGGTAAAACCCGGCCTGGACCCGATACAACGTGTCCCCTTTACCCAGTTCCACACGCTCCCTGTGGCCGGTCAGGCCGGCCAGAAGATCGCTGTGCGCTTTCCGCAGGTGGTTCCAGGCCAGATGCGCCAGGTCTGCCTTACGGTAAGCGCCCATTTGGATGCGGTAGCCGGATTTAGTGGCGTTTCCGGCAACTATCTGGGTAACCGGCGCCTTGACTTCGGGGGGCTTTAACGACGCCACTTCCGGCGTTATCGCCGGGAAATTCGCTGCGGGTTTTGGCGCCGTCTTCGCGGTGGCCGGTGACGTTGGCAAGGTTGGCAGTAGGCTCTCCACCTTTGGCGCCACCGCTTTAACCAGCATCCGTTTGGTTGTGGGTTGCGCCGTTTTAGCCATACCAGCCTGCGGATTTACCGAATTCAACCCATTCATTAATGCTGGCGCCGCCGGAGCAGCCACCTCAACAATCGGCTCTTCTGGCGCGGGGGCCAATTTTTCCGCAATCGGGTCCTGGGCCTTTGGTGTGATGCGTTCAAACACCAATTTGTCTTGATTAGGGATTTTCAGGCCGCCGGGATCTTCGGGCTTTTCCTTCATGGCTCCCGGCAGGGCCTTGATCAACGGCACTTCCGCCACCACCGAGGGCCGCATATCCGACCGCTGCAAAGCGTACCAAGCGGCGGCAGCAAATACCAAAGACATGCCCAAGGCGGCCGCAATTCCGCCTACTCGGCCCCATCGGCGAAGCTGGTGTCCGGTTGTAACCGCGCCATTATCTTCCGGCCAATTACCGTCTGGCTCAACAGCCGACATGGGTCTATTCCCTCGTCAATTGGCAAAAATATGCTTCGTTACACATGCATGCTCACACCCATGCGCCACTATTTGGCCTCAACTAATTGGCCGCGGCTACATGGCTTCGACCGGCTCAATACCCATGACCGCCAGCCCGGACGCCAGCACAAATGCGACGCCCTGAAGCAAGGCAAGACGCGCCTGAGTGACGGCATGATCGTCTGGTATAATAAAGCGCAGCGTGGGTTCGGCATTACCTTTGTTCCACAACGCATGAAAGTCCGACGCTAACTCGTTCAAATAAAATGCAATTCTATGCGGTTCCCTGGCCTCGGCAGCGATTTCAACAGCCCGGGGCCAACGGGCCATTTGCTTGATCAAGCCAATTTCTGCCGAATCAGTCAGGCGACCCAGGTCGGCATCGGCAAGGCTTTTCAGATCCCGGCGCAACGCAGGCGTCTCCTCGGCGACGCGCCGCAGCACGGAATGTATGCGGGCATGGGCGTACTGAACGTAAAACACCGGATTATCCTTGGATTGTTCCATGGCCACGTCAAAATCGAAATCCAGCGGCGCGTCATTCTTGCGGGTCAGCATCATGAAACGCACGACATCAGGGCCAACTTCGTCGACCAGTTCACGCAAGGTAACGAAGTTACCGGCCCGTTTTGACATGGTCACCACCTCTCCGCCGCGCAGCAGTCGCACCATCTGGCAAAGGCGTACATCCAAATGGCCCTGGCCGTTGCTCAAGGCCCGCACGGCAGCGTTCATACGCTTAATATAGCCGCCGTGATCAGCGCCCCAGACATCAACCATCTGTTCAAAACCGCGCTTTATCTTGTCGTGGTGATAGGCGATGTCGGCGGCAAAATAGGTCCAACTACCATCGGATTTCTGCAGTGGTCGATCTACATCGTCGCCAAACTGGCTGGCCGTGAAGAGGGTCTGTGGCCGGGATTCCCAATCGTCAGAGGTTTTGCCCTTGGGCGCCTCCAGCACGCCCGTGTAAATCAGGCCCTGTTCACGCAAGGCCGCCAGGGCGCGGTCGATACCGCCGTCTCGGTGCAGGCTGTCTTCGGAAAAAAAGACCTGCTGTTCGATCCCCAGACTGGCCAGATCGCCGCGCACAAGGTCCATCATGGCATCAACGGCAAAGCGGCGGAATTCCACTAACCAATCTGCTTCCACAAGATCGCGCCATTTGTCACCATCGCGCGCCGCCAGAGCCTGGCCCACTGGCACCAGATAGTCACCCGGATACATACCCTCGGGAATATCGCCGATGGCCTCGCCCAGGGCCTCGCGGTAGCGCATATGGACGGACCGCGCCAGCACATCGACCTGGGCGCCAGCGTCATTGATATAATATTCCTTGCACACATCGTAGCCGACCTTGGCCAAGAGGTTAGCCAGGGCATCGCCATAGACAGCGCCACGCACATGGCCGATATGCAAGGGTCCCGTTGGGTTGGCCGAAACATACTCGATGTTAATTTTCTCGCCCGCCGCCACATTACCGTCGCCATAGGCCGGACCGGCGGCCAGTACGTCGCTCAACCGCGCCCGCCAAAAATTATCGGACAAACGCAGGTTGATGAAACCAGGGCCGGCGATCTCGGCCCCCGTCACCTGATCCAGTTCGGCCAGGCGTTCGGCCAAGGGGGCGGCGATGTCCCAGGGCTTCATCCCGGCCTGTTTTGTTAGCACCAGGGCAGCGTTGGTCGCCACATCGCCATGGGCAGAATCGCGCGGCACCTCCACCGCCAAATGGGAGACATCGAGGCCCGCTGGCAGGATACCATCGTCGGTCAGGGCGCCAACCACAGCGATCACCTGTTCACGGATATAGGCGTAGGGATTCATAATTCACAGGTCATTCCTCGGGCGATCGTCTTCGGCATTATGCACGTGATTTGCGCTCTGACGAATGGGCCGTGACCGCAGCCTTTCCGCCCGCGCCGAAGGGGATCAGACGACCTCGAATGGTGGATTTATCCGAGGTTGTCAATGCCATTATTTATGTGACGGGCGGAAGTCAACGGGGGCGTTGCCCAGAATTACGAATGGGCCCTTAAGATCGGCAAGCACCCGGATGCGGCGCGGCACTATATCAATGCTGATAACAAACGGCCGCTATTTCACTGCAAAATCAAATACAATTCGAAATCCCCGCGCCCCTCCCATGACCCAAGCAGAGCGTATATGAAGAGCCTAACGCCACACATTTCTATTCCCTCCTCCACGGCTGTCCACAGGTTGTAGGCCAAGGTGTTCAGGGGTTTTTGGCCCTCGTACTAATCAATTTCCCGTTCGACACCCAATGCCCCCGACAAATACCGCGCCCGAGATAATGAAAAGCGTCCGTGTGTGAAGAGGAAGATGAAATAAGAACATGGTGTATAACGCGATGAAGATTGCCACGACGATCCCTGCCGGGATCACCCATGACATACTGATCTTGGGATTGAGCAATTCGTGGAAGCCCGCTATTTCGTCTACGGAAAGAACGGCAAAGCCCAGCGTAAGGAGATACCAATAGGATGTCCACCGGTCCCGGTCGGCCCGCTTGCGTTTTGCGACCAGAAATAGCAGTGCCGAAGCAAGGGACAACTCGATCATCAAAAATCAGGTCTGCACATTATATTCTTCATCCACATCGACGATCTGGCGCAGGGGCCAGAAGGACCGCGATCAGTTTTTGGTAGATAAACACATTTCGTAATATGGATCAGCGCTCACATGTTGTCCCTACACGTTTGACCCGGCGCTCCGCCAAGGCTGCAGTCATTCGGGTGTGTATTTACTTGGTCGTCCGGTTTTAACGGATGGTCCCCATCCGTAAGGATCGAAAGACCGCTAGACCCTAAAGAATTGTGGTGCGCTAGACACAAACCGAAAGACTCTTCTGTGTGGTTCTCTCCACTAGGCTATCAGGCAGTTTGCTCAAAATGGCGACAGTGTTCTTCCAGGGCGAAGCGGTCGGTCATACCGGCAATGAAATCAGCGACCCGGCGCGGCGTATCGGGCGTATCGCCGCCGCGCGTCGCCCCTAAGTGCTGCGGTTTAGCCATATACAGCCCGAACAAATCGCTGACAACCCGGCCGGCCTTTTCCGTCATGCAGTTGACCCGCGGATGGCGGTACATGTGGTTGTTGAGAAACGCTTTCAGTACCTTTTGCGCCGCCGCCATGGTAACGGAAAATGCAACCACGGGATGGGACAAGGCGCGGATATCTTCTACGCTTTGCGCACCGGACCGCTGCAACCTGGCCCGGCTTTCAACAATGACATCATTGACCATGGCGCCGATCAGGCGGCGTACGGTCTCATGCACCAGCTGCTCGCGGCTTAAATCTCGGTATCGGCGCCGCAATCCCGCCAGCACCGGCGCCACCAGGGGAACCTGGGCCAAATCATCGGCGGAAAACAACTCTGCTCGCAGGCCGTCGTCGATATCGTGATTGTCGTAGGCGATATCGTCAGCCAGGGCGGTCACCTGTGCCTCCGGTCCGGCGTAGGTCGCC
>CAUZBE010000147.1:0-7368 GCA_963577885.1 Alphaproteobacteria bacterium | reverse complement strand
CCACAGGTACTAGTGACCACGGTTTCCCCGGGCCGTGGCGCGGGGCGCGGCGCCTCATATATGGTGCGTGTTGGCATTAACTTTGTCTTCCCATTGGCCGACGGTCCTCGCCGGCTTCATCTGCCGCCCTCGTAGCGTAGCTTAAGCGCTTTGTCGATGATCATAAAGCCATCACGCGTGCGAGCTAGATGACCGGCGGTTAAGGGACCCACTAGAAGCCCCGAAAGCTCCTCGCTATGACCCAATTTTGTCCGGATACCATCTATTGCCGTAATGATGAGCTTATGCTTGCCGGAAAACAGCCCGGGAATGGCTAATTCTGGCGGCCAGTGCGTAGTTCGCCGGTAACTTCACGTATCAATGGGTTCCATTCCCGGTAACGGGCGGTGTCCTCCAAGACCC
The DNA here is from genome assembly GCA_963577885.1 of Alphaproteobacteria bacterium. Taxonomy (GTDB): domain Bacteria; phylum Pseudomonadota; class Alphaproteobacteria. The sequence continues at coordinate 6,966 of CAUZBE010000147.1, read as the reverse complement.
GCCAAACCTGCGCTAGGGGCGCCCCTATCTCAATTTCCGTGCTGACGTCGCCATCCTCATGGATTAGCACGAGCGTGGCCAGGGCGATGGCCAGAAAACCAAAGACACCCCCCAACATCTGCATCAGCCTACGTCGTATCAACTACTCACCCCCCGTCCAAGCCACCGTCGATTGTAAACGGCGCACACGCGCCGAAATACGGGAAAGCCCCAGGCGCATTGGCGTCTTGCAGGCCTAATCGCCCGTCAAGGCACACTTTGACCTGAGCGGCACAGTCGGGGACAATGGGACATGAATTTACGGTTTGCCGCATTAACGCTGCGCCACCCGGCTTTGGTAGTCCTGATCCTGCCTGTGGGTCCCGGCCCCCTTGGTTCCGCCGCGGCCGGCCGTATTTCCTTGCCCCGCATAACCATTTCCGAAGCTTCAAACACCTTTCGCCCCCTGGAAAAGAATGTACCAGAGGATGCCTGGGACCGCTACCTGGACGGTGACCGAGGCGTTTTCGCCCGGCGCATCGTCCGCAGCCGAGACCAGTTCTCGCTGGATGCCATCCGGACCAATTATGAAGACGACGATGGCTTCCGCGAACATGTGGAAAGCTATTTCGTCCAATTCCAGGAGTTGGTGGCGCAGGCGGAGGAAAATTACCCCGAGGACATCCTGGCGGCTGTATTATTGTCCTCTGACGTGGGCAAACTGTACCTGCTGATGTCCAAGGCCCTGGGCCGTTTGAACTAGGTGAAAACAGCAGCGAAAAAAGAAACGGCCGCCGAAAACTTCGCCTTGCTCAGGCAAAACCAGCTGGCCGGTATCTTATTGGCATTGGCGGCTATGTTTCTGCTTTCGCTGTTGGACCTTCTCGCCAAATTTCTGGGCCAGACACTACCCGTGATGCAAATTGCCTGGGCCCGCTATTTTTTCCATTTTGCCTTCATGGCCGCATTTTTCTGGCCCCGGCGGGGACGCGCGCTGTTGCGGACAACCCGGCCCGGGCTGCAATGGTTCCGCTCCCTGCTGCTGATATTTTGCACTATCGCCTTTTTCACCGCCATTCAATACATGCCCCTGGCCGACGCGGTGGCGATCAGCTTCGTCTCGCCGCTCATGGTGACCGCCTTGAGTGTGCCGTTGCTGGGCGAGGCGGTCGGATGGCGGCGCTGGAGCGCGGTTGCCGTCGGCTTTATTGGCGCCATGATCATTGTGCGTCCCGGCGTGGAGGCCATGCATTGGGCCGTCTGGCTATTGCTGGCCATGGCGCTCGCTTATGCCCTGTACCAGATCACCACCCGTATGCTATCGGGCAAGGATGATCCGATCACAACCTTGTTTTACACCGGCTTCGTAGGTGCCGGGATTATGTCCCTGGCGGTGCCCTTCTTTTGGCAAAGCCCAGCATCGCCGGAGCTTTGGCTTATGTTAGTGGCCCTGGGCCTGATGGGCGGCGTTGGTCATTACTTATTGATTAAATCGTTCGAATTCGCGCCCGTCGCAGTGTTGGCGCCACTGTCCTACACTGCCCTGCTATGGAATACATTGTTCGGTTATCTCGTGTTTGGCGATCTGCCCGACCGCTGGACCGTCGGCGGCGCCGCCGTCCTGATCACCACCGGGATATATATTCTTTATCGCGAAGGGGTGCACGGCAAGGAAACGAGGGCGACGGCGGGACCTGTAAAATAATGCTTTATATTCTTTTTTTATGCATTATATTGCCTATTATATATGAGGTATTAGGGACTGCATCGCATGATTGATTTTCGCACCGCGCCGAAGTCTTACCGCCATTGGCAATTATCGATCGAGGATCGCGTGGCGACCTTAGCCATGGCCGTGGATGAAGGCGGCGGTCTGCGGGACGGCTACGAATTAAAATTGAACTCCTACGACCTGGGCGTTGACATCGAACTCTATGATGCCGTACAGCGCCTGCGCTTTGAGCATCCCGAAGTGGCCGCCGTTATCCTTACCTCGGCCAAGGACAGAATATTTTGCGCCGGCGCCAACATCCGCATGCTGGCCACCTCGTCCCACGACTACAAAGTGAATTTCTGCAAATTCACTAACGAGACCCGTAACAGCATCGAAGACGCCTCCGCCCATTCCCAGCAAACCTATATTGCCGCCGTCAACGGCCCCTGCGCCGGGGGGGGCTACGAACTTGCCCTGGCCTGCGACCAGATCGTCATGATCGATGATGGCGCCACCACGGTATCTCTACCGGAAGTGCCCTTGCTGGCAGTTTTGCCCGGCACCGGCGGCCTGACCCGTCTGTCGGACAAACGCAAGGTACGCCGCGACCGGGCCGATTTCTTCTGTACGCTGGAAGAAGGCATCCGCGGCCAGCGCGCCGTCGACTGGCGGCTGATTGACGAGATCGCGCCGCGCTCCAAATACCATGACGCCATAGCCGCCCGCGCGGCCCAGGCCGTGGCCCAATCGGACCGTCCTGCGAGGGCCCAGGGCATCACGCTGACACCACTGCAACGCACTATCGATGGTGACACCGTCCGCTATTCCACCCTGTCGGTGGAAATTGACCGAAATAGCCGTACCAGCAGTCTGACAATACAGGGACCAACCGAGGCGCCGCCCACCGATGTGGCGGCCATCCAAGCGCTGGGCGCTGAATATTGGCCCTTGCGCCTAGCGCGCGAGTTGGACGACGCAATCCTGCACCTGCGCACCAACGAGAACGAAATTGGCACCTGGTTGTTCCATACCAGCGGCGACGGCGATCTCGTAGCCGCCCACGATGCCGTCCTGGCCGCCAATCAGGATCACTGGCTGGTGCGCGAGGTGATCCTGTACCTGAAACGCTCCTTGAAGCGTATTGATGTCACCTCCCGCAGCATTTTCGCCTTTATCGAACCGGGATCGTGCTTTAGTGGCACCTTGCTGGAACTAGCACTGGCGGCGGATCGCAGTTACATGCTCGATGGCCAGTTTGAAGGTGACAATCAAGGCCCCGCAATGGTGTCCCTGACGGCCATGAATTTTGGCCCCTACGACATGGTCAACGGCCTGACCCGCCTGCAATCGCGGTTCCTGGATGATGCGGACACGGTGGCGGCCCTGGCGGTGCGCCAGGGTGAGGCCATGGACGCTTTGGGGGCGGAAGATGCCGGTCTGGTCACCTTTGCCCCCGACGATATCGATTGGGCGGACGAGGCGCGCATTGCCATTGAAGAGCGCACCGCCTTTTCGCCAGATGCCTTGACCGGCATGGAAGCAAATTTACGCTTTGGCGGGCCCGAAACCCTGGAAAGTAAAATCTTCTCACGCCTCTCCGCCTGGCAGAACTGGATATTCCAGCGCCCCAATGCGGTTGGCGAAACCGGCGCGTTGCCGCTGTATGGCAGTGGCCAACAAAGCAAATTCGATAAAAGGAGGGTCTGAACGATGGCCATTGATTATCAGGAACGCATTCCCAACAACGTCGATCTATCGGAAGACCGCCGCCTGCACCGGGCCCTGGAGGCCTGGCAGCCGAACTATCAGAAATGGTGGCACGAGATGGGGCCGACAGAATTTCAGACCAATGAGGTCTATCTGCGCACCGCCATCAGCGTGGATGCAAAAGGCTGGGCCAATTTCGGCCATGTGAAAATGCCAGAATACCGCTGGGGCATTTTTCTTACCGAACCGGAAGCCGAGCGCAAGGTCAATTTCGGCGAGCATAAAGGCGAGGCCGCCTGGCAGGAAGTTCCCGGCGAATACCGCGGCATGCTGCGACGCCTGATCGTCACCCAGGGCGATACCGAGCCGGCCTCGGTGGAACAGCAACGGCAACTAGGCTTTACCGCGCCGTCCCTCTATGACCTGCGCAATCTGTTTCAGGTCAATGTCGAGGAAGGTCGGCATCTATGGGCCATGGTTTATTTACTGCACGGCTATTTCGGCCGCGATGGCCGGGAAGAGGCGGAGGAGATGTTGCAACGGCATTCGGGCGATGCGGATAAGCCGCGCATTCTGGGCGCCTTCAACGAGAAAACTCCCGACTGGCTGTCCTTCTTCATGTTCACCTACTTCACCGACAGGGACGGAAAGTACCAACTGGCGTCCCTGGCGGAAAGTGGCTTCGACCCACTCGCACGCACCTGCCGCTTCATGCTGACGGAGGAGGCCCATCATATGTTTGTGGGCGAAACCGGCGTGGGCCGGGTGGTATTGCGGGCCTGTGAGTTGATGAAGGAACAGGGCGAAGACAACGTACGGAAAATGGGCGGCATCGATCTGCCGACCTTACAGAAATACTTAAATTTTCATTTCTCGGTCTCCCTGGACCTGTTCGGCTCGGAACGGTCCACCAACGCGGCGAACTTCTATTCCATGGGCCTGAAGGGCCGGTTCGAGGAAACCAAGATCGACGACGACCATACCCTGGGCGACGCGCTGTATCCGATCTTGGAACTGGAGGGCAAAAAATTAGTCACCAACCAGGATAACGCCCTGACAGTGATCAACGAACGCCTGCGCGACGATTACGTCACCGATTGTGACCGGGGCGTGCGACGGTGGAACCAGATTATCAAGCGTCAGGGCATCGATTTCGAGCTAAAACTGCCCCACCGCGCCTTCAACCGTCGGATCGGCAACTTTAGCCTGGAAAACACCTCCGGCATTCGGGTCAGCCCCAACGGCGACGTGATTACCGTGGCGGAATGGGACCAAAAGCATGGCCAATGGCTGCCCACGGAAGCCGACCGCGCCTATGTGATCAACCTGATGCAGCCGGTCACCGAGCCGGGAAAATACGCTGCCTGGATCGCCCCACCGGCCCGGAGCATCAACAATCAGCCCATCGATTTTGAATATGTACGGCTGAACTAGAGGTCCTTGTTGGGGTTAATCAGAAACTTCTCGCCGGTGGCCTGCCTGCCATAAACAGCCATAGCCTCCGCCGTCAGCATGCCGGCGAGAGAGACCTCTTGTGTATAATGGCTGGCGAAGGTCGTCTTGATCTCCGCCGCGACCCTTTGGCGAAATCTGTTGATTACCTCGCCGCCGGCTTTTTGCAGGAACGGCGTCAACAGCCACCCCCCAATACCCCAGACCATGCCAAAGCCACGATTGAATTCCGTGGGACCACGATCAAGGCCGCCGTATATATAAACCTGCTTATGGACGGTGGAGCCATAGCGGCTGTATTCTGTGGCCGTTCGGTTGGCGGCCACTTCCATGCAGGTCAGTATCTGCCCGGCCAGCCTGCCGCCGCCGATGGCGTCAAAGGCAAGGGTTGCCCCCGTGGCCACCAGCGCCTCCGTCAACTCGTCTATAAAATCCGGCGATGACGAATTGCAGACATATTTGGCGCCGAGCGCTTTCAGGATCTCCACTTGGTCCGGCTTGCGCACGATATTGACCAGATCTACCCCGTCCTGAAGGCAGATTTTGTTCAGCATTTGCCCCAAATTGGAGGCCGCTGCCGTATGCACCAGGGCTTTGTGGCCTTCCATCCGCATAGTTTCCGCCATGCCCTGGGCGGTCATGGGATTTACGAACCAAGAGGCGCCGTCAGCCGCCGTCACGCCTTCAGGCAGGGCTAAGCATTGATCCACCCGGACAGCCCGATACTGGGCATACATGGCGCCGCCAATAACGGCAACGGTCTTGCCCATCAAGGCCTGCGCCAGTTCGGACGAGCCGGCCTTGACCACGACGCCGGCGCCTTCGTTGCCCACGGGCAAGGACTGGTCCAGACGGCCGGCCATGGCCTTCATCATGGCCTCCGGAATGTCCGCCATCACCATGGCGCTTTCGGCGCTGCCTGAAATCTTTGCCGTGCTCATATCGGCCGCGCCGAACAGCAGGCCAAGGTCGGACGGATTGACCGGGGCGGCGTCTATACGGACAACAACCTGATTATCCTTGGCTTCCGGGATCGGCACCTCGGCCAGCATGATTTCAAGCGTGCCGCCGGATTTTATGGTAGAGCGGAGTTCAAATGGCATGTGCTGGGGTCCTGTATTGCGAAGATCGATGAATGATATATTCGTATTAGTCAGATTATCATATTTTCAAATGCACCGGCCCACAAATGCGATGCCAAAAATTCGCCTGTTGTGTCCGCAATGATGTTTACTATTGGCATGTACTTTGAATTTTATTGCCCCTAGAGGACACGGTTTGGCAGAGCATCATTACAAGCAACACACGGTCATCATGGTCGGGCGCGTTCATTGATCAAAATCTCGAACGGCTTTATTGGCACAAGACATGGTCTAGCTGGTCAACAGTCATCGGATATGCCGGCTTGATCATCGGCATCGTCCTAGGGCTCATCATATTACTGCAGGAAGACTATCGAAAGTTTGGAATTAGCGCGGATTTCTTTAACCTTTTATCCTCGCGGATGCTCACAGCGCTGATCTTTCAACTATGCGTCAACCCTCGCCTTTTCACCAACTCATAACCAGAGAATTTTCATTCTGAAAATCTTCTGATATTTGGAATTAGAGAAATTTTTCAATCACTTAGGATCGCTTCTGGTTTCTCATTAATTCGGAATTCTGCTTGGGGCAGCATGGTCAAAATACTCGAGCCGACAGGACAAAAACCGCGCCATGAAGAAAATTAAACTCACCACGGCTGTCTTTATCATGGCTGCAGCCGTGCTGGCCGTTCATTCGTATCATAATGAATATGCAGACCTTCCCCCCGCCACCCGTTGGATCAGGACGCTCATTTATGGCCTTGGCCCCTGGCTCTGCGCGGCGGCTTTTGCTGGGGCCAAAGTCTGTTTTCAAAAATTACTCTCGAAAGAACCAAATTTCCGTACCACGTTTCGCTGGGTCACCGGCGTTGTCATTGGGCTGATGATCTTTACGAAAATCATCGCCAAATAGTTCGCCCAACCGAACATCGGCGCGTTAATCGTTTGCCTGGGCCGGGGCGTGCCGTATTATTCTTTCGCCAGAGCAACCCATAGAGGCATTTGTACATGAGCGGGCCATTACAAGGTA
>CAUZBE010000146.1:0-7368 GCA_963577885.1 Alphaproteobacteria bacterium | reverse complement strand
TCTGGTCAAGGTTCAGCCAATCGCTAAGGATTTCGTCGGTGTGCTGCCCCAGGGTGGGCACGGTGCGGTGGTTTTTGACCGGCGTATCCGCCAAGCGGATTGGATTGCCTTGCATCCGCACGGTGCCCTGAACGGGATGCTCGATCTCGATGATCTGGCCGCGATATTTGACCTGCGGGTTTTCAACAATATCGGTCACATCCGCCAGGCGTGCACAGGGAATTTCGGCTGCCAGCAAGCGCTCAAGCAACGAATCCCGGTCGTACCGGGCGAACCAGCCGGCCACGGTTTCATCCACCAGCTCGGCGTTTTCCAGCCGGCCTGCCGGCGTAGCAAAACGCGGATCGTCCATCACCCGGGTCTCGTCCATGATCTCCAGCAGGGCTTCAAAATGCTTCTGATTGCCGCCCATCAAATGCAGGCGCTGGCCATCGCGGGTGCGGTAGGTATTGGTCGGCGCGCTGTAGCGGTCACGGTTGCCCAGGCGCCCCATGACCGTGCCATCGCGATGATGTTCGGCCACCGCTGTCATCAGGAACGACATAGCGGTATCGAGCAGCGGCACATCGACCACCTGGCCGCGTCCGGTCCGCTCCCGCGCCTGCAAGGCGGCCAACACGCCAAGCGCCGCGTTGGTGCCGGTCGAATAATCAATCACAACGGAACCGTACATGGTTGCCTCGCCGTCGACGCTGCCGGTCATATGCATCAGGCCGCCCTCGGCCTGGGCGATGGCATCAAACGCCGGCCGCTTGGCCCACGGGCCGTCCTGGCCAAAACCGGAAATGCGGGCCATCACCACGCGCGAGTTTAGGGCGCTCACCTCTTCCCAGCCAAAGCCCATGGCTTCCATAGTGCCGGGACGGAAGTTTTCCACCAAAACGTCTGCTTTGGAGATCAGCGAGGCCAGGATGCCCCGGCCCGCCGGGTGGCGCAAATCGAGCGTAAGCGAACGTTTTTCGCCATTGAACATCATCATATAAAGCCTGTCGTCACCCACCGCGGCGCCGGGACCGCGCATGATGTCGCCGACGCCGGGCTTCTCGATCTTGATCACTTCGGCCCCGAAATCGCCCAATAATTGGGCGCAATACGGCCCCGCCACATAGCGCGCCAAGTCGAGCACTTTTATTCCGTCGAGCGCTCCCGCCATCGAACATTCCTTTTTTTATCGCCCATTATCTTGTGGTTTTCGAAGATAGTGCGAAATCTAACCACCCTCGAATCGTAACCAAAGACGCGCGGCGGTCAAGCCTCCCACGCCAGTCTCGGGGCAAAATCTTGATTAGTCCCCAGCATCTAATTCAGGCGCGATCAGTTCGCGGCAATCGGGTGAGAAGGTCAAGGGTGCATCGGTGACGGTGGCAAGTTCGTCATGGCGCAGGCCAGGGATAATTTCCCGCACCACAAGCTGGCCCTGCGCGATATCCACAACCGCCAGGTCCGTGTAGACCCGCTTGACAACGCCGCGCGCCGTCATGGGAAAGCTGCATTCGGTGACCAGACGGGCCGCCCCGCCGCGGGTGGCGTGCCCCATGATGACGTGCACCGCCTTGGCGCCCATGGCCAGATCCATGGCGCCGCCGATCAAGGGGCCCTTGTTGGGCAAAAGCGCATCCCAGTTGGCCAGATCGCCGTTGGCGGCGACCTGAAAGGCGCCCAGGATGGTAATATCCAAATGGCCGCCGCGGATCATGGCGAAGGAAGCGGCGGAATCGAAAACGCTGGCGCCATCCCGCAAGGTGACCTTCTGGCTGCCCGCATCAACCAGTTCCGGGTCCTCCTGGCCCAGTTCGGCCACCGGGCCGACGCCCAATATGCCATTTTCCGAATGGTAAAAGATTTCCCGTTCCGCCGGGGCATAATTAGCCGCCAGCACTGGCATCCCCAGCCCCAGGTTCACATAGGCCCCATCAGCCAAATCCTGGGCCGCGCGCCAGGCCATTTGATTGCGGCTCAATGGTTTGGTTGGGGGCGTGCTCACGAGGCCGGGTCCAGCCGGGGCGCACGCAGCACCCGTTGCACATAAATGCCGGGCAGATGGATGTTTTCGGGCCGCAGGCCGGTTTCGAATATCTCCTCCACTTCGACGATCGTGATCGCCGCCGCCGTGGCCATGGAGGTGCCAAAATTGGCCTGGGTTCCGCGAAAATACAGGTTGCCGTAACGATCCGCCTTTTGCGCCCGCAGCAGGGCGAAATCGGCGGTCAGAGCCTCTTCCAAGACACAGGTCTGGCCATTGAAGTCGCGCTGCTCCCGCCCCTCGACTAGGCTGGTACCCACGGCCGTCGGCGTAAAAAAGGCGGGAATACCGGCGCCGCCGGCGCGAATACGCTCGGCGAAGGTGCCTTGGGGGAGGATATCCAGCGTCATCTCGCCGCGCTGCCATTGTTGTTCGTAGCTGGCCGGTGCGGCTTGCGGACCACGGAAGGCCGTGGTGATGACATGGTCGACCCGCCGCTCGATGAACAGGGACGGATCACATTCATTGATGCGCCGAATGGCATTCATGATCAAGGTCAGCCCGCTCAGGTGCATGGCCCCCAGCGCCCGCACCAAATTAGACGGGATTCCGGCATTGCCGAAACCGCTGATCATAATCGAGGCGCCCGAGCCTATACCGGCCATGGCACCGCCAATATCGCCGACGACTTTATTAATCACTGGACTTATTAATCATTGGGGATGGATCACGTCTCCGGCTTCGTCTCGTTGGCATGGGCCTTGGACAGGAACGCCTTGAAGTTGAGGTCCTCGTTGATCACGTCATCCAACAGGAAAAACACTAATTCCTTGCGCAGGCTTTCCCGGGCTGGCGGGTGATCCACGACCTTTGCCGAAAGGTCCAACATGATCTGTAGCTTGTCATTCAGGCTGTGGTGATGACGGCGATGTTTCTCGACCAGAGGATAGGAATATTCCGCCAGCAGCGATTCTTCCCGGGTGAAATGCTGTTTGGAAAAATCGACAAAGGCCGGTACCAGCCGGGCGCATTCCTCGGGCCGGCCATCATCGATGGCCTGGGTAATCTCGTTGATTATCTCGACTAGGTGCCGGTGATCGGCATCAATAGCCTCGGAATTAATTTTGAAGGATGGCGATATTTCAACCATTGTTCCCCTCCTGGGAGCGTGGCGGGACGACGTCATCGGTCGCCCGCTTTTTCATAATACTGGAAAGCGCAGCGGCGGTCCACGCGGGCCCAGACCTGCCCGCTCTCCGCCGGATCGAACGATCCGGGCACACGGGCCCGAAATTCGGCGCCACGATTTGGCCCTTCCCGGACGCGGATGTGCACAATGGAGCTGTCACCCAGCAAATGCGCGGATAACACATCGACGGGCGTATCGCCCTGATGCGCGTTGCCATTATGCAGCACCACCCCCTCCAGGCGGATCAAGACGCGCATGTTGACGCCGTCGGAAATATCGTCAGTCTTGAAGACACCGAACGAACTCTCCAGGCCGCCGTGGTGTACGGGGCCACGAATCAGGTTCACTGGGCCGAACAGGCGGGCGACGTATTCATCCACCGGCTTGTAATAAATATCGACCGGCCGGGCCGACTGCAGAATTTGTCCGTTGGCGCCCAACACCTTGATGCGGTCGGACATATACATGGCCTCCCGCGGGTCGTGGGTCACCATTAAGGTCGCCACGTTGGTCTGCTTCAACATGGTCAGGGTCTCTTCGCGAATGCGGGCCCGCATGCCGCTATCCAGTCCGGAAAACGGCTCATCCAACAGCAGCAACCGGGGCGCCGGCGCCAGAGCCCGGGCCAGGGCCACCCGCTGTTGCTGGCCGCCAGAAAGGGTGTGGGGGAAATCGTCCGCCTGCCGGGTCAGACGAACCTGGCTCAACATCTCCATGGCGCGGTCGTAGGCGGCGCGCTTGGAGAGGCAAAACAAGCCAAAACTAACGTTTTCACAAATCGTCAAATGGGGAAACAGGGCATAATCCTGAAACATGAAACCGATCTGGCGCGCCTCGGGCGGCAATTCGGACCCGGGCTCTGCCACCACGGTTTCATCGATGGCAATGCGGCCCGCCTGCAACTTTTCCAAACCAGCGGCAATACGCAACAACGTCGTCTTGCCACAGCCCGACGGCCCCAACAGGCAGACCAATTCACCGGCCGGCACCGTCAGCGAAACGTTGTCGAGCACGGCGTTCTCGCCGTAGGCATGATGTATGCCGTGAATATGTAGTCCCTGCATGGATCTAAGGCACCTCGCCGGGGCGTGATTTCGCGATCACCAGACTTAACAATACCACGGGCAGAATGCCCACCGCGACGATTGAAAGCGCGGCCAGGGCGGCCTCGCCCAACTGTTCGTCAGAGGCATATTGATGCACGAAGGTCGCCAGGGTTTGAAAATTGAAGGGCCGCAGGATGATCGTCATGGGCAGCTCCTTCATGCAATCGACAAAGACCAACAACCCCGCCGTCAGGACGCTGCCGCGCATCAGGGGCAGGTGGACCAGCCGCATGGTGGCCGCCGCGCCGCGGCCAAGGCTGCGCGAGGCCCCATCCATGCCGAGGGTGATCTTGCCCAGGCCGGCCTCGACCGTACCTAGGGACAAACCAAGAAAGCGTACCAGATAGCCAAAGGAAACGGCGGCGATGGTGCCGGAAAACAGCAACCCGGTGGAAACGCCAAAACGATCCCGCATCACGCCATCAAGCCCGTTATCCAGTTGTCCCAAGCAATACAGAACACCGACCGCCAGCACCGCACCGGGCACGGCGTAACCAAACGCCGCCAGACGGCCGACCGCCTTTAACAGTAGCCCGCCTTTGATCCGCACACTATAGGCTATGACGATTGCCGCCAACACGGCAAGAACCCCGGCCAGGGCGGACAGTTGCACGCTGTTACCCGCATAGCCGAGGATTTCCATTGCCAGTGCCGGGTCGAAATAGCGCCACGCATAAGCCAGCAAAACCAGCGTCGGCAGGCCGAAACCCAATAGCACCATCGCTGCACAAAAGGCGGTCGCCAACACCGCCCGCCCCGAATGCAGCGGGTAGGCGGGGAGGGGCTGAATTTTGCCTCCCGTGTGATGAAAGCGCTGTTTCCGCCGGGCATAGCGTTCAGATAGCACCACGACAGCCACGAATAACAGCAGGATAGAGGCCAATTGCGCCGCGCCGGCGATATTGTTCATGTTCATCCAGACATCGAAGATGCCCTGGGTGAAGGTATTGACGGCAAAGAAGTCCACCGTGCCAAAATCGTTCAGGGTTTCCATCAAGGCAAACGAGATACCGATAACGATACCCGGCCGGGCCAAGGGCAGGGCGACAGTGAAAAAGCTGCGCCAGGGACCCCGGCCCAGCGAACGGCTGGCCTCCAGCACGCCCACGGATTGCGCCAGAAACGCGGCCCGGGCCAGTAGATAGACATACGGGTAGAGCACCAGGGTCAACATGGCGGTGGCGCCACCGACCGAGCGGATTTCCGGAAACCAGTAATCCCGCCTGCCGCTCCACCCAAACAAGTCCCGCAGCAGGCCTTGTACCGGCCCGGCGTACTCCAATATATCTGTATAAACATAGGCGATGACGTAGGCCGGCATGGCCATGGGTAACAGCATGCCCCATTCAAAGATCCGCCGGCCGGGAAAGCGGCACATGGTCACCAGCCAGGCCGCGGCCACTCCAATCAACAATGTGCCGGCGCCAACCCCCGCCATCAGCTGCAATGTAGTGGCGATATAGCCGGGCAAAACAGTTGCTGCTAGGTGGCGCCAGATATCGTCGCCCGGGGTGAACGCTAAATAAATCACGGTCAGGATAGGCGATACTGCCAGGCCGCCAACCAGCAATGTGCCAACGGTCCAACCGTCACGCCAAGGGCGCCAAGGGCTGCGGCGCCCTCGGATCGGGCCGGCCATGGTTCGCTGCACCGTCATGCTGGCGACACCCAGATCATCAAGTTCCGCACTCCTTTAAGGCACAAGACCGGCGGGCTTTCCCTCGTCCGGGCCAGTATTGCCCCCGCCAGCCTATAATTACCTGAAAGGTCTAGGATAGGCGCTAATTATTGAACGATACCCGATCCATCATCCTGCTCGCCCTGGTGCGTTCGCCAGCGATCTTCGCCAGATGGGCCTTGTCAACCTTGAAGGTACCCCACGATGCTACCAAGGGATGGAGGGCGACGCCGGCCTTCGCCGGGTATTCGAAATTACGCTCGGCATAAATTTTTTGCGCCGCGGCCCCACTCAAATATTCGATCAGCCGAATGGCGTTCTCCCGGTTCCGAGCGCTTTTGGTAACCGCCGCGCCGGAAAGATTAACATGAGCGCCGCGGTCATTTTGATTGGGGAAGATGATGTTAACCGCTTGGACCCATTTCTTCTGCATCGTCTCTTTCTCGTTGGTAGCCATTTTGCCCATGTAATAGGTATTGCCCACGGCGACGTCGCACTCGCCTTCGTAAACGGCCTTTATTTGCGCCCGATCATTGCCTTGCGGCTTACGAGCCAGATTGGCCTTCAGGCCTTTGGCCCAAGCCTCGGCCGCCTCGATGCCGTTGGCCACGATGAGCGAGGCCAGCAGGGACACATTGTAGACGTGCTTGCCGGAGCGGATACAGACACGGCCCCTCATCCTGGGCGCCGCCAGATCCTCATAACGGTTCACTTCGCCAGGCTTGATCCGGGTTTTCGAGGCATAGATGACCCGCGCGCGGACGGTCAGGCCGAACCAGTGGCCCTGGGGATGGCGGTATTGGGCCGGGATATTGGCCGCCAATATAGCCGAGGTAACGGATTGTAGCAGGCCGGCCCTGTCATGGTTGTACAGATTGCCGATATCCGCGGCCAGAATAAGGTCGGCGGGGCTGTTGCGGCCTTCGGACTTCAAGCGCTCCAACATGCCTTTCTTCAGATACACCATATTAACCTTGATACCGGTCTCGGCGCTGAAGGCCGCGAGCAGCGGCTCCATGAGATGGGGTTGCCGCGAGGAGTACAAATTAACCTCGGCCGCCGCCGCCCCGGCTGTAATCCAAACTAAGGCGCCCAACAGGGTCGCCAACACTCGTTTACCTGGCATTGACTGGCATTTTATTACATCTTCTACTCTCGACAAACTCACACGCATTCACCTGGTTCCTTAATTTTTATCGGCCATTTTTTGAGCCACCCCTATTGGGTAGAAAAACTGGCCCTAAACGACATTGACGGCCCCTCTTCGGCCCAATGTTCGCGCAACGGCTCAATTCTATATGCGAATGCGTCGCGATTGCAACAAGGGTTGGTGCCTATATAATTATCTGCCAAATCCAGGTTGATATCGATTATGAGAGAATGGCCCACAACACTTAATTCAAGCGGCATACCCGCTCGTCCCTCACACTTG
>CAUZBE010000145.1:0-7396 GCA_963577885.1 Alphaproteobacteria bacterium | reverse complement strand
TTCGAAGGGCGTTGGTTTCATGCCCGCCAGGTCAATATCTGGCCCCGGCCCTATCAACAACCGCATCCCCCCGTTTGGGTGACCATCGGCAGCGCCAGCACTGCGGTGCCCGTGGCCGAGCACGAATATGTCGGTGCGGTCTTCCTGGCGGGTTATCCACGCATTCGGCCTATTTTTGACGGCTACCGAAGCGGCTATCTCGCCCGGCATGGCAAGGCCGCGCCGATCGGCCGGCTGGCCTATGCCGCCTTGGTCTATGTCGCCGATAGCGAAGTGGAGGCCAAGTCGGGCGGCGAAACCTTGCTGTGGTACATGACCTCCAACAAGGTGCCCGTGGAATATAGCAATCCGCCCGGATATCATCCGCCGGCAGTAGCGGCGCAAATCGCTCGCGGCAGCATCGGCGGCGCTGGCATTCCGTTGCAGGCCACCCTTGATGACCAGATGGCGCGCGGCAATATGTTCTGCGGCACGCCGGACCAGGTCTATGAACAGATCAAGGCGTTCTACGACTATTCGGGGGGGTTTGGTCATTTTCTGATAATGGGCCAGGCCGGACATCTGACATTCGACCAAACACGGCGCTCCATGACCCTGTTCTCGCGCGAGGTCTATCCCCGGCTAAAGGAACTCACCGCGTCCTACGATGCCGATGCAATGGGGCAAACCCGCGCCGCATTGCCCGACAAGGAAGCCGCCGACCTAGGTGCATTCGGCGTCGAATTCGCGCGCTGATACAACGATGGGAGTTATCGGGACACAATACAGCAGGAACCAAGATTGGACTCATGGCTTGAATTTGCGTTTTGTATAGAATTCGCTGGTCTTTGGGAAGAATTTGAAAACACTACCACGGCAAAGCTCAAGAAAAAAATACGCGGTAAGAACTTGGCCTATTACGCGGCCAACCTGCCTCCGGACGCGACGTTCGAGGTCAGCGTCGAGACTGTTGATGATGGCGGTGCCTTGACCTCAGCGTGGATCGCCGGCGTTGAAGAGGCGCGCCGTTCCTTGGAATTCGCCTCGGAGCAGGAAATCGACGCAGTCTATGCCAAGCACGGGGCATGAAGCTGCGCTGTACACGTCACGCCCTCCACGACTTTGATTTCCTGTGTGCGTTTATCGCGGAATACTATGCTATCGCCGCGCAAAATGTCAGCCGCACTATCTGTGCCGGCGTTGAATTGCATCTGCGGTGACGCAGACGGGACGCGCCAATTCGTTGTCGCAGGAGTGCCGCACATTGTCGTTTATGAAATCGAAGATGAAACGATCACTATCTTACGTATTTATCATATGGCACAGGATCGGCCCGGCTCGGGGTAGACAAATTTTCGCGCCCTGAACCTATTAACGCTGCTCATAGGCTGACGGGATAGCTGCAAACGGCTAATTCGTGGCGTAAAAGGCCAGTTTATTGCCGTCCAGGTCGCGGACATAGCTGAAGGTCATGCCGCCGCCGCCGCGCGGGCCGACTTCGCCTTCATCGCTGCCGCCCAGGGCCAACGCCTTGGCATGCAGTTTCGCCACGGTCTCGGCATCGTCCACCATCAACGCCACCATGGTCCCGTTGCCAACCGAGGCGGCCTCGCCATCAAAGGGCTTGATAACGCCCAGCATGGCCGCGCCCGCCTTGCTAGACCACATCACCAGACGGTCATTCGGGGTGATTTTCTTGAGCCCGAGGTCGGCGAAAAGGGCATCGTAGAAGGCGGCGGCTTTTTCAAGATCGTTGGTACCAATTGTAGTGTAGCCGATCATGGTGCAGGTATCCTTTGTGTTGGCGTGATGAGGTTTGCATTAGAGTATGATGAAAGAATTCGGTTGAGTCTTGCTTTCTACGACCCCTACGGCTCCATCAAGATCGGCAGGGCCTGGTTATAGGCGGCCTCGGCTAGGATCTTGATTTCGGGCGGGGTGCGGCTGCCGATGGGATGTTCGAGCCTGACGAAAGGATAGTCAGGCAGGCCCAGCATGCGGGCGATGTTTCTGACCGTCACCTCGAACGGTTCCGTGCACAATACCACCGCGCGCTTGCCCAGTTGTTCGAAGCTGATGCCGTCATGCAAACTGCACGTGGAGCAACTACCTCAATCCCCTAGGCCGGTAATCAGGAAATCAACGTCCTTCGCGGCCGCCTGAATGGTTTCGCCGGGCGCCGGCGCCGAGGCGTTGCTCTTGGAGAAGATTGGCAGGATGGTGCAGCCATGGCGTTGTTCGAACAGGGCGGCGGTCTCTCGGAGCATATTGACGGCGTTTAGCTTGCCGTTTTCCAACAGTCCGAGAGTCTTCCCTTCCAGGCTAGGCAGCGCCGCCGCCCGGGCATAGTTCCGCTCGGGCCCGGTCACGGTAGGGTCATAAAGTTGCATGGTTGTCCTCCAAACTTTGTTTCATCTAGTCACAATCTATGCAAACGCCAATGGGTTTCGATTGCATGATCGAGCCGCGGCCGCGGCTCCAGGAGGGGATAAAGCATGAATGCCCGCCCGCATCGCCGCCGCCCATGACGACCAGGATATCATCCGGGCTCAGCCCCCGGTGCATCATACCGGCCGCGACCAGGGGGCTGGCATCCGCCTCGGCGTGCTGTCTGTCGTATTCGCGCTGGCGGTACTTACCCACCGCCTGCATGCCCTCCACCGCGCGGACCGCGTGGCTGAACAGAAATTCCCGCACCTGTAACTTGCTCCAGCCGGTCGAGGTGACGACGCGCATATGTTCCGGCGAGAGCACAACGACCGATTGGCCCAGGTTGATGCAACCATAGTTTGCCATGGCATCGGCGATGGAGCCCAGCACCGCCTGCGGCGTGTTGCCACCGTGGTTTTCCACATTGCAAAAACCACCGCCCGCAAACACGGTCACGCAACTAACCCCTTCGGGATAGTCCAGATCCTCGACCAGCAGGGGCCAGGGATTGCCGCGCGCCCGCTCGGCGATACAGAAACTGAACTTGCCGGGGTTGCCCTGGGTTGATTTGTCGGAGATGCCCGGGACCATCCGGAATACGTTAAGCAATATCAGGCGCACGGCGCGGCCGATAGTGGCGTTGGCGCGGTTGCCGGGGCCGAACAGGTTCACGTCAGCATTCATGCCGATGTCATCAATCATCGGCCCGCTGACCACCAGCAAGGGGGCGGAGCCTCCGGTAGAGGCGGTGGAGCCGTGGAAATTGAAGTCGGGTTCGTTCATCGCCTCGAACGCCGCGACGACGACGGGAAAGTATTCCGGTTTACAGCCCGCCATCACCGCATTCACCGCTGCCGCGTGCACGGTGCACTCAAACCCGGTAGCCGGATGCGCCGCCAGCACGGTTTCCGGCGGCCGTCCCTCGAACAGCAGCATCGCCTCGACCCGCCTCACGTCGGGTGGGACGACGGGCAAGCCATCGGTCCAACCCTGTTCGTAACAATAGTCTATGGCGGCCAATGGATCGTCATCGACCTCGTGGATTCGGGCTGAAGCAAGCGCCATGGTATGTCTCCCGATGCTGATTTCCAGGCTATCAGAATACACCGTGGCTGATTTCCGCGCGCTAAGAATCTAACCCCGTCGGATCTATCTGGCTTTCTCTCTTGATTGAATTAAAATGAACGTGCGAGAGGAGCCCGATGCTTAATACAGATGTCTTAATCGCTGGCGGCGGTCCGGTCGGGCTGACCCTTGCGATCGCACTCGGCCAACGGAACGTCCGGGTCTGTTTGGTCGAGAAGAAGGCGCAACCAGAATTCCTACCGAAGATGGAACGCACGAACGCGCGCTCTATGGAGATGTTCCGCCGGCTCGGACTCGCCGATCGGATCCGCGCGGCAAGCGAGTATACGCCCTTGCCCACGGACATTTTTCTGGTCACCGCCCTGAACGAACCGCCCATACTGCGCCTACTATACCCCTCGGTGCCGGAAGCGAAGAAGCAGATCGAACAATGCCGCGATGGCTCGCTGCCCCTCGAGCCCTATCAACTGATCTCGCAATACACCATGGAGCCATTGCTACGAGCGGCCGCGGAGGCGTTGCCCGGCGTTGAAACCCGCTTTGGCGTCGAACTTATCTCGTTGGAACAGGATGAGCACGGCGTTACCGCGGCCCTGTCGGGGGACAAAGGAACAGAGAGCATCGAAAGGTCTGAGCATTTTCGGAATTAAAATGCTCTAGGCTAACACGTCCAAAAAAGCCCGCAGCGCCTGACTGCATTCATCGGCGTGGGAAAATGGCAAGCCATGCTTGGCATAGGGAAAAATCCGTAGCTGCGCGCCGGGGATTAGCGCGTGCAGGTCGGCCATGATGGGCACGGGGATGAAGGGCGAGGAATCCGGATGCAGCAGCAGGGTCGGAACCTTCATATGAGGTAATTGCGGGCTTAGGTCGGCGCCGACTAGGGTTGCCAGCAGAGCCAACACGGTGGCCGGGTCGGCGCTAGCTTGCTGCTCCCGGTACCAGGTCCGGACGGGGGCCATCAGGGCGCCGTCGAAAAAACGCTCCGCCATCATGCGGTCGGACCAGGCGCCCATGCCCTCGCCGCCGATCATGTCATGCCAAAAATCTAGATTCTGGATGGAGCCGCCCACGTGGCCGCCGTTGCTTACCGTCAGGCTGAGAAGTCGGTCTGGACGATCAATGGCCACCTGCAAGGCCACGGTGCCCCCCACCGACTCCCCCACCAGATGGAATTTCGCGCAATCGGTTGCGTCCGCCAGGGCGATCAGATCATCCGCCATTGCCGCAATAGTGATGGCGTCATCGCCCGGTTGCGATTGGCCATGCCCGGGCAGATCATACGCCACCAGGCGGTAACGGTCCTGCAAGGCCGCGGTCCACCCCAGCCAGCAGCGCCAATTGGCACCCACCCCGTGGTGAAACAGAATTGTCTCCGGCGCTTCAATCCAAGGCGCCGTCAGGTCGATGATTTCGTAGTGCAGGCGGTGTCCGCCGGTATTCAGTTCCGCCATTTCAGTCTCCATCGCTTTCCATGGGTAGGCTATGGTCATTGGCCCATTCCGTCAGGGAATTATCATAGATGCCCACGTCGTCATGGCCCAACAGAACCAGCGCGAAGGAATCCGCCGTCGCCGCGATGCCGCCGCCGCAATAGGTCACCACCTTTTTCTCCATGCCGATCCCAGCTTCGGTGAATTTCGATTGCAGGCCATCGGCATCGAGAAAGGTATTGCGTTCCCGGTCCAGCAGATCTAGCCCCGGCAGACACACGCTGCCCGATATCCGGCCCGGCCGACCGTAATGGGTTTTCGAAGTGCCCGCGTGCTGAGCCTGGGTCAGCGCATTGACCACCACGGTGCCTTCGTCGGCCAGGGCGACCAGCACGCCCTCCCGCGCCACGATGCGGCCGGGTTGTTCCTGGGCGGTAAAAACGGCAGGGGGATAGCGGCAGGCATCGGTACTGGTGGGCCGCCCCTCGGCCTGCCATTTCTGCATACCGCCATTCAGCACGGCAGCCTTTTCGTAGCCGAAAGCGTACAGCATCCACCAGATGCGTGTGGCCCACCACATGGTGCCGGCGCTGTACAGCACCACGCGGCAATCTGCGCCATTGCCTAAACCCTTGGCCCCAACGGCGGTGGCGAAGGCAGCCGCGCTGGGCGTGGTGAAGCGGAATTTGCCGGCCGGATCGGATAATTCGTTCTGCAGATCTAAAAAACCCGAACCGGGAATATGGCCAGCCTGATAGTCTTCCAAGCCGCTCTTGACTGTAAAAACCTTGTCCGGATCAGGCACCAGATGGGTCGTGCAATCGAAGATCCGCACATTCTCATCAGCCAGATGATCCGCCAACCAGTCCGTTTCCACCAATAATTCCGGCCGCGCATAGTCGCTCATTGCTCGCCTCCTCCGTAAATAATGCTTAGCATAGCGCAAAAGGAGAGCAGGCCATGAAGATTTGCATTATCGGCGCAGGCGCCATGGGGGGGCTGTACGGCGGCCGCCTGGTGCTAGCGGGAAAAGACGTTCAATTCATCGAAATTCGCCAAAAGGCAGTAGATGCCCTGAATAACGGCGACTACCTCTACAACGGCATTGATGGCGAACATCGCATCAAGGCGCCAGCGGCCACCTCTGCCGACAATTTACCTGCCGCCGATATCGCTTTCATTCATACGGACAGCAACAACACCAACGGGGCGGCGGAATACGCCAAGGCGGTGCTTAATCCCGATGGCTGGGCCGTCACCTTTCAAAACGGCGTCGGCAATGTGGAAACCCTGTGCGCGGTATTGGGCGCCGAACGGGTGGTGGGCGGCATCAGCTATCACAGCGCCGCCAGCCCAGAGGCGGGGGTTGCCACCCATACCAACGCTAACAAAACCTGGATTGGCGAGCTGGACGGCGGCGGCAGCGCCCGGGTGGAACAATTGCGCGACCTGCTGGCCGACGCGAAGTTCGACCCGCATATCGCCGAGGACATCCAAGCAGTGATCTGGACCAAATTCATGCTGAACTGCGCCGTCAATCCCCTGTGCGCAATTACTGGGTTACGCTCGGGGGAGGTCGGCACGGACGACGCAGCCCTAGAAATGCAGGATCTGGTGCTGGACGAAACCCTGGCGGTGATCGCCGCCAAGGGCATTGCCCTGACCGACCCCGACCCCAAGGCCTCGATTAAAAAAATTCTGGGCCGCGCCTTTAACAAGCCATCCATGTTGCAGCATATGGAAGCGGGTCTGCAGACCGAGATTGACAGCCTGAACGGCGCCGTGGTGCGCGAGGGCGCGGCCCTGGGCATCCCCACACCCTACAGCCACGCCCTGACTATGCTAATCAAGGCCCGCAACGCCAACATGATCCGGCAATTGCACGAGCCGCCCATCGACTATGAAGCTATGGAAGCGGCGGCGAAAGCAACGCCTTGAGCGCCGGCGCACAGCTAAGACACAGGCGAAAGGAGCGAGCCATGCCAATCTCCATCCTCGACGCTACCAAAATCCAGTCGCGCATTGTCATCCCCATCGTCACGGCCCAGGAAAACGAGCTGGGCAAGGCGCGCCCGCACCAAATCGTTGGTCAGGCTATCGCCGAGGCTTATGTCGGCTACCGGGAAGACTTGGGTTACGAGCCCAATGAACATCCCCGCGATGAAGGCGAAGGGGTCGGCAACAAGCCGGAATTCCCGGTCGATCGCGTGATGGTGGAGGATAGCGATACGGCCTTTGGCCATAATATTACCGGCTGTGCCTTCGCCGATTATTTCCGTGCCATTGGCGAGCCGGAGATTGGCGCGCTGATGACCTGCGGCGTGGATTTCGCCGCCGAGGGCCGTATCCGCCCCGATTGGGAATTCAAACGCAGCCAGACGCGCATGCAAGGCGCCGATTTCTGCGACTTCCGCTGGCGCAAACTTTAGTCCTCGTTTGATATTCATCAAATCAGGACTAACTTTTTT
>CAUZBE010000144.1:0-7418 GCA_963577885.1 Alphaproteobacteria bacterium | reverse complement strand
GCCTGGAAGCTGCCCGCGCGGTGCCCGGCATCGGGGAGGTGACCATCGCTATCCCCCTTGGCGATACCCTGGTCCCGGTTCCCGAGGGCAACCGTTATCTGGGCTTTATATTCGCGACCGGCGCGACACCGAGGGACGTGGAGTCGGCCCTACGGGACGCCCATGGCAAGCTGAAATTCGAGATCGAGGCGAATTGAATCAGCCAGCGGCCGTTAAATCACCCCAGCTTGTCACCTGCGCCACCTGAATGGCGATGACCGGCAGGCCGGTCAGGTCCATGGCCGCCAATTGCGGATAACGCGCCTGCAACAAGCGCTGCGCCATGGCCTGATCCCCGGCATCCGTGCCGCCATCCAGCACCGCCGCCGGCCCCCGGATCATGACCCAGCCCAGGCGCGACCAATCGGCATCGTCATAATGATCCGTCACCAGCGCCACCTTGGGGTTAGTCGCAATATTAGCCAGCCGTTTCAACATTTTATCGGGCCGGCGTTTTGGCTTCTCGTCGATCGCAATAAAGACCCTATCCCCCACGACGATAAAACATACGGGAACCACATGAGGCGCGCCGGCATCGTCGGCGGTGGCCAGGTGGGCCACCCGGCAGGCAGCCAGAAAACGTCGCTGCGCTGGTGTCAGCATCGCGGCTACTCGGCTTCGCCGCCGAAGCCGTGCATGCGATTGGCCCATTGAAACCCGATCAAGGAACCCTTGACTGGCACCAGAAAGAACAGGGTCAAAATTATAGTCAAAGGCAGACACAGGGTAAAACGCAACCACAATGGCGGCATGGCGGCACGTTCCAACAGCAACGCCAGTGGCACCAGAACATGGCCCAGGATCAGCATTTTGATATAGGGTGGTGTGTCATCGACCCGTTGGGGATACAAGTCCAGACCAAAGGTGGCGCACTCATTTCGCACTTTCAGGTATCGGACATACAACGACCCCTGTCCACAGGCCGGATAGCTCAGCAGAATGCCGCGTAGCAGGGCCTGGCGCCACAATCTTGGCTGGCCCTCGACCAGATGCATGGTGCTCATGACAAATTCCAATACGGCTGCTCTGGCGCCTTGCAACAGACCAACGGTGTAAACGAATAATTTACTGTTTATTTATAACTTCGCTCAGATGGGAAAAGCTAGCATTTGTGATGCATCATCGGAACCAGTTACCACGCCTGGTCTCGACTACCATGCCACCATCGACCGCCTCAAAGCCGAATTCGTGGAATTCGCCAACAATGCCGTTCATAAACTGGCCTACCTGATCGAGACCGGCCTGGCGCCGGACAGCGATGCCGAACAAATCATCGATGCTGTCCGTCGCAGTGCCCATAACCTCAAGGGCATGGGCAGCTCGTTTGGCTTTCCCCTGATGACCCTGCTGGCATTACGCATGTAGGACTGATTCAGCGGCAGGCAGGTTCTCAACCAAACATCCTGAGCAAAGCTCAATGCTTTATCAATCACATGCGCGAGACCCTGAAAGGCCGGTTTGACGGCGTCAGCGAAGCTGATTTTGTGCGCACCCTGCCCGCCAAGACCGGTCATTAGAAACGTTCCAGGCTACGTCGGGCGTCTGCAAGGCGGTACCTGACTTTACTTTGAAGCGTCGGATTTTCCCCGCCGATGGCCTCGCCGTTTACCATGCTTACCGGAATTGCCACGCTTGACGTCGTCCTTACGGGCTTTGCCAAGGCGCGGCCTTCCCCGCGCGCCCTCCGCTGTCCGGGCATCCGTCGCGGCCAGTTCAAAGATCAAGCCACCGGTCAGGGTATTCGCCTCCGCTAGGCGCACGGCGATGGTATCGCCCAGACGATAACGGGTCCCCGAACGTTCACCGATCAGGGCCTTTTGCGCCTCGTCCACCAGGTAATAATCATCATGCAGATAGCGCATGGGTAGCAAACCATCCGCGCCCGTATCGGTCAGGGTCAGAAACAGCCCGGCACGGTGAACCCCATTGATCCGCGCCGCGAATTCAGCCCCGGTCTGTTGCGCCATGAAAGCGGCCATATACCGGTCGTTAGCATCTCGTTCAGCTACCATAGCGCGCCGCTCGGTGGTGGAAATATGCTCCGCCGTCCCAGCCAGGGCCTCCGCCTCGTGATCGTTCAGGCCGTCCGCGCCAAAACCACCCCCCCGGATCAGGGCGCGGTGCACCAGCAAATCCGCATAGCGCCGGATGGGCGAGGTGAAATGCGCATAACGGGGGCGGGAGAGGCCGAAATGGCCAATATTCTCAGGATCATAGCGGGCCTGCGATTGGGAACGCAGGATCGATTGATTGACCGCCTCCCAATGATCGGTGCCCTTGGCCTTGGCCAGAATACGGTTGAATAATTCCGGCCGCGGGCGCTCGCCCAAGCTATAGGACAGCCCCAGGCTGCTTAGAAACTCGCGCAGACCCAGCAACTTTTCACGGTCGGGCTGGTCGTGCACCCGATAGACGCGGGCCATTTTCTGCGCCTCCAGGGTTTCCGCTGCCGCCACATTGGCCTCGATCATGAATTCCTCGATCACCTGATGGGCTTCCAGGCGTGGACGCGGACGGATGTCGGCGATGCGGCCATCTTCACCCAGGGTGACTTTCATCTCGGGTAGATCCAGGTCCAGGGGCTGGCGTCCTGCCCTAGCCCGCATCAGCGCACCCCAGGCGCCATACAGCGGCTCTATCACCGTATCCAAAATGGGGCCGGTCTGGGCGTTCGGCTCGCCGTCGTGGGCGGCTTGCAGATCTTCATAAATGACCCGCGCGGCAGAGCGGATCATGGCACGGTGAAATTTATGCTCCAGGCGCGCGCCTTTAGCATCCAGGCGCATGGTCACCGCCAGTACGGGGCGGTCTTCGTCAGGCCGCAGAGAACAGAGATTGTTCGACAAAGCCTCGGGCAGCATGGGCACGACCCGGTCCGGAAAATAGACCGAATTGCCCCGTCGCCGCGCCTCTCGGTCCAGGGCACTACCGAAACGCACGTAATGGGCAACATCCGCGATGGCAACAATGACTTGCCAACCGCCCTTATTGCAGTCGTCGTCGTCTGGGGCGGCCCAGATGGCGTCGTCAAAGTCGCGGGCATCGGCGCCATCAACGGTGATCAGGGGCAGATGGCGCAGATCTTCCCGCGCGCCACTGGAAGCTAAAATGACCGCTTGGGCGGCCTCCGCCTCCGCCAATGCTTCCGCTGGGAATACATCTGGAATATCATTGCTGTGAATGGCGATGAGGGAGATCGCCCGGCGGTCTTCAATATCGCCCAATACTTCCACCACCCTGGCCTCCGCCAGGCCCTGACGGCGCCCAATCAGTATATCGGCGACCACCAAATCACCCTTGCTGGCACCGCCATTCTGGTCTGGCGCGACGAAGTAATCGGATTTCTGCCGCCGGTCCGTAGGCCGTATGCGCGCGCCTTGGCCGGGCGTTTCCGTATAAACACCGATCACCCGCTCCGGCCCCTTGGGTAGCACCCGGATTATGCTGGCTTCATAACCGGCGCCCTTCCGCTGCAGCCGCGCCAGAACGCGGTCACCTACGCCCAGGCCGGCGCCCATACGCGCCTCGGTCTGAACAACGATACGCGGTGGCGGCACCGCCTTGTCACCAACCCCAATTGTCGCATCGCCACCACCCATGGGCACCGCATAAAACACCGCATCGTCGTCGACTTCGGAAATACGCAGCACTGCCACCGGGGGCAACGCACCCGCTTTGTCATAGCGTTTGCCCCGGCCGCGCCCAATGACGCCTTCCTCGGCTAATCCCTTGAGAATGGCCCGCAGCTCGACCCGCGCCGCGCCCTTGATGCCAAAAGCCCGCGCGATTTCGCGCCGGCCCACGGATCCGGTCGCCTCGGTAATGAATTTCTTGATTGCAGCCTTATCGGGCAGGCCGCGCGGCGCGCTCAATCGGAAGACCCGGCCACTACTTCCCTGGCCGCGGCTGTCGCTTTCCCGGTTTTCGCCCTCGCCTTTGGTTTCGTCTTGGCTTTCGGTTTTGCTTTCGTCTTAGCCTTAGCCTTAGCCGGCTTCTGACCATCCTTCTCCGCCTTGGCGAGCAACAGGGCCAGGCCATCTTCCAACGATATTTGCAGGGGGTCGGCGGTCTTGGGCAACGTGGCGTTCAGCTTTTTATATTTTATATAGGGGCCAAAACGGCCATCCAGAATTTTAACGTCGCCGCCGTCGGGGTGATCGCCCAAGGTACGGATGGTATTGGCACCGCGCCGGCCGCCTCCCTTGGACATGCCATCAGCAATGACGGATACCGCATGGTTCAGCCCGATGCTCAGGGCGTCCGCCGTGCTTTCCAGCTTGAAATAGCGGCTTTCACTTTGCACGTAGGGGCCAAAGCGTCCAATCCCGGCGAAAATGGTCTTTCCGGATTCGGGATGGTCACCGACAAGGCGGGGCAGGCTGATAAGCTTCTGGGCCATTTCCAGATCCAACTGTTCAACGGTAATATCCGCCGGTAGGCCGGCCCGCTTGGGCTTCTTAGTTTTCTTGTCCCCTTCGACGGCCTCGCCCAACTGGATGTACAGCCCATAGGGGCCCTTGCGCAGGGTCAAGGGCAGGCCACTCTCAATATCGTCCCCCAGAGCAATAGGCCCGGCGGCGAATATTTCGTCGGCGTCGCCTTCCTGGGCCTGCTTCATGGCGCGGGTGTAGTGGCACTCGGGATAAGCGTCGCAGCCGATGAAAAAGCCGTTGCGGCCGCCGCGCAGGTTCAAGTTGCCCTTCTTGCAAACCGGGCAGGCGCGGTCCCGGCCGCTGTCAGGATACAAATGCGGCGCCAACAGATCGTTGACCTTGTCAAAGACCTCGCGCACCCGGAGTTCCGAAGTGCCATCGACGGCGCTGGAAAAATCGCGCCAGAAGTCGCGCAGCACCACTTTCCAATCCACCTCACCGGCCGATACCGCATCCAACCGGTTTTCGAGATCGGCAGTGAAGTCATATTCCACGTAGCGGTGGAAATAGCTTTCCAAAAAGGCCGTCACCAGCCGGCCCTTGTCTTCAGGCATGAAGCGTTTACGGTCCAGCACCACATAATTGCGATCCTGCAGCACGGTCAGGATAGAGGCGTAGGTGGAGGGGCGGCCAATGCCCAATTCTTCCAACTTCTTGACCAGGGTGGCTTCCGAATAGCGCGGTGGCGGCTCCGTGAAATGCTGCTCGGGCCGGACCTTTTCATTGCGCAGACCCTCGCCTTCGGCGACCTTGGGCAGTCGGCGATCCCCGTCATCGACCTTGGCGTCGTCGCGGCCTTCTTCGTACAGCTTCAAAAAGCCGGGAAAATCCACCACCGTGCCCGTGGTGCGCAGGTTGGTGGAACCGTCCTTGGCGGCTATGTCGATGGTAGTGCGCGACAAACGGGCCGATTCCATTTGCGAGGCCATGGCCCGCTTCCAAATCAGGTCATACAGGCGTTGTTGTTCATCGTTCAGATAGGCCGCCATCGAGGTCGGCAGACGGGCAAAATCTGTCGGCCGGATGGCTTCATGGGCTTCCTGGGCATTCTTCGCCTTGGTGCGGTAGACCCGGGCTTCACCCGGCACATAGTCGGCCCCGAATTCTCGTCCAATTACCTCACGGCTAGCAGCGATCGCCTCGTTCGCCATCTGCACGCCATCGGTCCGCATGTATGTGATCAAGCCGATAGTTTCGCCGCCAATATCGAAACCTTCATATAGGCGCTGGGCGATCTGCATGGTGCGCTTGGCGCCGAAACCCAGCTTGCGCGAGGCTTCCTGTTGCAGAGTGGAGGTGGTGAAGGGCGGCGCCGGATTGCGCCGGGCCGGCTTGGTCTCGACCCCGGCGACGGTAAAGTCCCCCGCCTCTAGGGTGCGTTGGCCGGCTTCCGCCGAGGCCTGGTCGGCAAGCGAGAAGCGGTCCAGCTTGACCCCGTTTAAGTTGGTCAGGCGGCCCACCAGTGCTTCATCCCGGACGGTCTTGAAGTCAACTTCCACGGTCCAGTATTCCCTGGCCGTGAACGCCTCAATCTCGATCTCGCGTTCGCAAATCAAACGCAGGGCGACCGATTGCACCCGCCCGGCGGATTTGGCGCCCGGCAATTTGCGCCACAATACTGGCGACAGGGTGAATCCGACCAGATAATCCAGCGCCCGGCGGGCCTGCTGGGCGTTAATCAGATCCATATCCAGGTCGCGCGGATTATTGATCCCTTCCAACACCGCCCGCTTGGTGATTTCGTTAAAGACCACGCGCTTGGCGGAAATATCGCGAAATCCGTAGTCGTCCTCCAGCGCCTTCATGACGTGCCATGAGATGGCCTCGCCTTCCCGGTCCGGATCAGTGGCCAGAAACAGCTTGTCGCTGCCCTTCATGGCGTTGGCGATGGCCTTCACATGCTTGGCGGATTTCTCGTCCGTAATGTAGGTCATGGCGAAGTCATCGTCGGGAATGACTGAGCCGTCCTTGGAGGGCAGATCGCGCACATGGCCATAGCTGGCCAGCACGATATAATTGTCGCCCAGATACTTATTGATCGTTTTGGCTTTGGCCGGAGATTCGACCACCACAACATCCATGCTTCGGTGACCCGCTTTTAATGATGTGCAAATTCTAGACTAAATGTTGTTCGCCTCATAACAGACCGACGACCGTTAATATATCGATACTCGATTACCGGCATGGTGGTCTATACGACCAGCTAGCTCAAGTTCAAGCAAAATGGTGATGACAAGGGCAGGTGTCAACTCGGACAGGCGGATTATCTCGTCCACCCCCACCGGCATTGGCCCCAGCAAGGCGGCCACGCCTAGCCTATTCTTGTCCGTACGAGGTCTCCGGGGCCGCCCCAATGGCGCCCTGCACCGGCCAGACCGCATCTTTCCACAAGGCGGGCTGCCACAAGGCCGGTCGGTTGAGCATGGGTTCAAAAATCTCCACCACATCGACCGCGTCCTGAACAAGCGTGGCGCCCTGACGGATCAGCCGGTTGGAGCCGCGGCAGCGCGGATCCATGGGCGAGCCGGGTACGGCAAAAAACCCTGCGGCCCTGTTCCAAGGCAAAACGCGCGGTAATCAGTGAGCCCGAACGCTCGGCCGCCTCTGCCACGGCGATGGAACAGTGTTTTATGGCTCCGCGGCGGCGGCCACGCCAGGCCAATTCGGGCAAGGCCTGCATTGCCGCGCCGGCGCCTTCAATTCCCCATCCCGCGTCATGCTCTCTGTCATCTTTTCAGCCTGCATCCCGCAACCGTCGCAGTCAATGCATATAATATCGGCAACCCTTACAGCCTAGCTTCGATAAATATGCATAAAAATTGCGCAAACTCGATTATTTGCCTAATATTTATCCAAACCAAACGATGCCATAGGCGGCTCAATCACCTCTAAAAATAATCTTTCCTTTTGATTCCAACGTCTTATAAGAAGGCCTCTAAAACCGGC
>CAUZBE010000143.1:0-7447 GCA_963577885.1 Alphaproteobacteria bacterium | reverse complement strand
TATTACATGCCAATACTGTGGGGCCAATATTTTTTCCTAATCTTTGCCTATTTGAAGCTTTTGGACCGCATTTGCGGGAAACTTTGCCTCGGCGTACCATTGAAGCCCTGCGCGACCGACCGGAGGCGGAATGGGATCTCCTCCCGCACACGGCCTTGGTCTATGTTTTGTTCCCGAATACGGTGTTTATCATGCAACTCGATCATGTGGAGGCGTGGCGGGTCTTTCCTGTGGCAGACAAGGTGGGCGAATGCGTCATGTACCTGGATTTCTTTATCCCCAAACCGGCAACGACTGAAAGCGCCAAGCAACATTGGAAACGCAGTGTGGAACTAACAATCCGTACAGTAGATGAAGAGGATTTCCTGATCGGCGAAGGCATCCAGGCCGGCTTTGCCGCGAAAGCCCAAACTGAATTGGTCTTCGGCCGCAATGAACCGGCGCTGGCGCATTTTCAACGGTCAATTAACGAAGCCGTGGCGGACGGACAATGAGCGCAACAGAAACGACGGTTGAAATACGGCCTCTCACGGGGGCCATTGGTGCGGAAATTAGTGGTGTCGATATATCCAAGGCATTAACAGCCCAAACCGTGGACGAAATTCGCCAGGCCCTGTTGGCTCATCTGGTGATATTTTTGCGCGACCAGGATATTACACCGGCCCAGCAACTGGCATTTGTCAGCCGTTTTGGCGAACCTGACATCTATCCTTTCGTCAAGGGATTGGATGACTATCCCCAGATTACGCCGGTCCTGAAACGGCCGGAGGAAACAATCAATTTCGGTGGTATCTGGCATTCCGATACGGTCTATCAGGCAGAACCGCCCATGGCGACGGTACTGTATGCCAAGGAACTACCGCCGATAGGCGGCGACACACTTTTTGCCAGTCAATATCAGGCCTATGAAAGCCTTTCGGCGCCATTGCGGGCATTTCTCGAGGGTCTTACCGCCGTCAACAGCGCGGCCAAGGGTAGCTCGGCGCAAACCCGGGAAGACCGGGTCGTCGATGGCGGCACCGGCCTGGCGGCGGAAGTGATGCAGGCGGAACATCCCGTGGTTCGCACCCATCCTGAAACCGGTCGCAAGGCATTGTACGTGAATACCGGGCACACGGTTCGCTTCACGGGCATGACCGAGGCCGAGAGTACGCCGATCCTGGAGTATCTTTACCAGCATCAGATTAAGCCGGAATTTTGCTGCCGCTTCGTCTGGCGGCCAGGATCGTTAGCGTTTTGGGATAACCGTTGCGCCCAACATTATCCGGTCAACGATTACCACGGACATACACGGCTCCTGCATCGGATTACATTAAAAGGCGATAAACCGTATTGATGCCTTGATTTGGTACGGATGCCAGCAGAGGGAATTTGCGATTATGGGGACACAAATGGACAACGGCCTGGTCAAGGCGACTTTCGCCGCGGGCTGTTTCTGGGGCGTGGAGGTGGCCTTTCGCCGGGTCGACGGCGTGGTCATAACCTCGGTGGATTAATGCGGCGGCGAGTTGTTCAATTCAAACTATGAAGAGGTCTGCACCGGACGCAGCGGTCATGCCGAGGCGGTGTAGGTGACGTTCGATCCCGGTCCCGTCAGCTATGAAGACCTGCTCGTATTATTATGGCTCTCTGCCATGATCCGCGGCAATTGAACCGTCAGGGCCCTAATATCGGCAGCCAGTACCGCACGGCGATATTTTGTCATGATGACTATCAGAGCGCGGCCGCGGAAGCGTCAAGGCAGGCTCTGGTGGCTAGTGGCGAGGCCGGCGGTACGGTAGTGATGGAAATTCTCATGTTGAGCAATTATTTTGCGGCGGAGGACTACCACCAGCAATATATAGAGAAGCGTGGCAGGGCGGTCTCGAACTTGCCGTGAACCACGGTTGAAAACCGTCTTTAGTCATCTAACACCAGGGTCAGACACCCAGCCGGCAACAACACCCGAACCGTCGTACTGATGTTCGGCGCGCTATCGATCAGCAATTGCCCACCATGGGTCTAGGTTAACTGTTTTGCCAGGGATAGGCCAAGACCGGTACTGTCATAGCGATGGGCAAGCGAGGAGTCTATTTGCCCAAAGGGCTCTAGTGCCTAGGGAATGCCCTCCGGGCGCATGCCGATGCCGATGTCTTTGACCGCAAGCCGGATATAATTTTCAAAGCTTGGCAAAGGTTGCCGCCAGCGGACATTCAGGCTACCAACCGAGACGGCCAAGGCAATGGCATCCTAGCCATGGGTACGCTCAGCCGGTTTCATGGTCGACTTCGATGTTGGCCCTGGCACCGGCAGCAACGCCCTCGGTGGTAAAATTTTAGCTGAGGGATTGAACAGCGATGTGGGGTATACCGTCGATTATGTTGACGTTGTTCCAATGTACATGGCAGGCAACACAAAGAATAATATTGCCAGCCTGGCGAAATAGGGCCTGAAGTTCCCGTTTATGGGGCAAGCCGCCAATACGCTGGTTGTTCCCGAAGTAAAAATTGCTTTGCAGGGACCCGCTATCAGGGGCACGTAGTAAAGATGATTGCCGGCAGACTGGTCGCGGCTAAATCGGCCGCCAACCGGGTCAAATCAGCCTAATCGGGCAAAACCCCTGGCGGTGGTGGATGCGGCTGTCTAGTTACCAGAAGACCAGATGGCGGCCACACACATCTTAGCTGTAATGGTCCAAGTTCTGGCCCAGATTTTCGCCGTTGTCGGCGATGGACAAGTGGACCTGAGCGTGATTGTCCATCAAGTGCCGATTAGGTGCCGGCAGATCCCGAACTAGGCGGCGATCATTCCAAATTTTTGCCGATCCGTCGCCGTGTCAATGTCGGGAATCGGGTCGCCCAGTTCCGTAATAAAATTGGGCTGATAGGCCTGGGCAAAGAGGGCAAAATCTTTTAGCAACAGGACGGCGGCCGAGCCGCCTTTGGTCATCTTATCGGGGCCACGGTGAATATCAGTAGAGACGGCCAGTTTCAGGGTTTTGGGCATGGAGATCCGGTCCGCTCCAGGTTCAGGCGGTCCAACAGGCCTTGCAAAATATAGGCCGCCGCCAGTTTATCCACGACCTCGGCCCGGCGTTTTCGGGTGCTGTCCATTTCCTCAACCAACATCCGCTGCACGGCGGCGGTGCTGAGACGCTCATCCTGATATATAACGGGCAGATTGCGCAAGACCAGCACGTTGTCGGCAAAAGCCCGCGTCGATTGACAGCGCGGTCCCTCACTGCCGTCCATATTGAAAGGCAAGCCTAGTACCAGGCCGCCGACATCATGCTCGTCAACCAAAGCGAACAATCGTTCCACATCGATGGCGAACTTCCGCCGCCGTATCGTTTCCAGTGGCGAGGCGATGCGCCAGGTGATATCGGACAAAGCCAGGCCGATGGTCTTGCTGCCCAGGTCCAGACCCAGCAATCGTTGCGGGGAGGCGACGGTGGCGCGCAGCGCCTCGGGCTTGATCGTGGGCATGTCGAGTGGTAGCTTCCGCGCGCTTTAAAAGGGGCACAAATTCATGATTTCCAACTGACCCGAAAGGTCGCACATGTCGGTCGACAAAGCCACGGTCGCACGCATTGCTCATCTCGCCCGCATCGGGGTCGAAGAGGATGAGCTGGAACCCCTGGCAGCCGAGCTGTCGGTTATCCTGCAATGGATCGAACAGTTGAATGAGGTGGATACGGATGCCGTGCCGCCCATGGCAGCGGTGCATGACGAGGCCTTGCGTTGGCGCGCGGATGTTATCGATGATGGCGGCAAGCAAGGAGATATCGTGGCCAACGCACCCGATGGCACGAACGGGTTTTTTGCCGTACCCAAGGTGATCGAATAATGGTGGAACTGACAGAACTGAATATCGCCGAGGCGCGGGATCTGTTAGCGCAAGGCAGCCTTTCGGCCCGCGAGCTGACGGAAAGCCACATCGCGGCCATGACCGAGGCAAGCGCGCTGAATGCCATGGTGACGGAAACCCCCGAAATTGCCCTGGTCATGGCGACGGCCTCGGACGAGCGGCGGGCCAACGGCGAGGCCGGCGCCCTGGAAGGTATCCCCCTCGCGATCAAGGATCTGTTTTGCACTAAGGGCGTGTTGACCACTGCCGGCAGCCATATTCTGGACGGTTTCACCCCACCCTATGAAAGCACGGTAACGTCCAATCTGTGGCGTGCCGGCGCCGTTATGTTGGGTAAGACCAACATGGATGAATTCGCCATGGGCTCGTCCAACGAAACCTCATATCACGGCCCGGTGCAAAACCCCTGGCGGCGCAAGACCGATAACCGGGCCCTGGTGCCGGGCGGCTCCTCAGGGGGTTCTGCAACCGCGGTGGCCGGACAATTTGCCATGGGCGCCACGGCGACGGATACGGGGGGATCGATCCGCCAGCCAGCCGCCTTCACCGGCACGGTGGGCTGTAAGCCGACCTATGGACGCTGTTCTCGTTGGGGCGTTGTAGCCTTTGCCTCGTCCCTGGATCAGGCCGGCCCGATCACCCGCACCGTACGCGATAACGCCATTATGCTGGGGGCCATGGCGGGCTATGACCCCAAGGATTCCACCTCCGCCAATGTGGCGCTGCCGGATTTTGAGGCGGCCCTAACCGGCGAAGTACGCGGCCTGAAAATAGGCGTGCCAAAGGAATACGTTCTGGATGGCATGCCGGGGGAGATCGAGGCCCTGTGGCAACAGGGTACCGGCTGGCTGCAGGAGGCCGGCGCCGAGATTATTGATATTTCTCTGCCGCACACAAAATATGCCCTGCCGACCTATTACATCGTGGCCCCGGCCGAGGCCTCATCCAATCTAGCCCGCTATGACGGCGTTCGTTATGGCCTGCGGGTACCCGGCGAGGATCTTACGGAAATGTACCAGAACACTCGCGCTGCCGGTTTCGGGCCGGAAGTACGCCGCCGGGTCCTAATCGGCACCTATGTCTTATCGGCAGGCTACTACGATGCCTATTACCTGAAGGCGCAGAAAGTCCGCCGCCTGATCGCCCGGGATTTCCGAGATGCCTATGAAACCGTGGATGCAATTTTGACGCCCTCGGCGCCCTCGGCCGCCTTTGCCTTTGGCGACAAGGCGGATGATCCCATCGCCATGTATCTAAAC
Source organism: Alphaproteobacteria bacterium (assembly GCA_963577885.1). Taxonomy (GTDB): domain Bacteria; phylum Pseudomonadota; class Alphaproteobacteria. The sequence continues at coordinate 2,342 of CAUZBE010000143.1, read as the reverse complement.
GATCTTTTTACGGTCCCCGCTAACCTGGCGGGCCTACCTGGAATTTCCATTCCCGCGGGCTTGTCCGATGATGGGCTACCCCTGGGCCTACAAGTGCTGGCCCCAGCCTTTGATGAAGCTACAATGTTTCGCGTCGCGGATGTATTGGAGCAGGCCGCTGCCTTTGCCGAGACGCCGGCGCAATGGTGGAGGGGCGCCTCATGAGAGATTATGTCGAAGGCGCCACCGGCCCATGGGAAGTGGTGATCGGCCTGGAGGTGCATGCCCAGGTGACCTCGCAAGCAAAGCTATTCTCGGGCGCGGCGACGGCCTTTGGGGCGGAGGCCAATAGCCAAGTCAGCTTAGTCGATGCAGGTATGCCGGGCATGTTGCCGGTGATCAACGAAGTCGCTGTACAACAGGCGGTGCGCAGTGGCCTCGGCCTGAACGCCAAGATCAACACCTATTCCGTGTTTGACCGAAAGAACTATTTCTATGCCGATCTGCCCCAAGGTTATCAAATCTCGCAATACCTACAACCCATCGTGGGCGAGGGCGTGGTGAGTGTTGATCTGTCGGATGGTAGCACGCGGGATATCGGTATCGAACGGCTACATCTGGAACAGGATGCCGGCAAGTCGATCCATGACCGCCACCCGTTAAAGACTTATGTGGATCTGAACCGCTCAGGCGTGGCCTTGATGGAAATCGTTTCCAAGCCCGATATGCGCACGGCGGAAGAAGCGGGCGCCTATGTACGCAAGGTGCGGACCATCTTGCGTTACCTGGGCACCTGTGACGGCAATATGGAGGAAGGCTCCATGCGGGCCGACGTCAATGTCTCCGTGCGCCGGCCCGGCGAGACGCTGGGCACCCGGGCGGAAATCAAGAACGTCAACTCCATCCGGTTTATGCAACAGGCCATCGCCTATGAAACAAACCGACAGATCGATATTTTAGAGGAGGGCGGCAGTATTGACCAGGAGACCCGCCTGTTCGACGCAAACAGCGGCACGACAAGGCCCATGCGCAGCAAGGAAGAGGCGTATGATTACCGCTATTTCCCCGATCCCGATTTGCTGCCATTGGAATTCTCCGACGCATTCGTCGAGGAAATCCGTGCCACATTACCGGAACTGCCTGATGCCAAGAAGCGGCGCTATATGAACGAGTTTGGATTATCCGCTCACGATGCCCAGGTGCTGGTCAGCGAACGGGAGATAGCGGCCTTCTTTGAACAGGTCGTCCTAGGCCGTGACGCCAAGATCGCCGCCAACTGGGTGCAGGGTGAATTCTTCGCCCAATTGTCAAAGGCGGAGCGGGACGTTGCCCATAGCCCGATCACCGCCGATCAGCTGGGTGGCTTGATCGATTTGATTGCGGACAACACTATCTCAGGTAAAATCGCCAAGGATGTCCTGGAACTGATGTTCGAAAACGGTCGGGACGCCGCCGCCATTGTCGCCGAAAAAGGCCTGACGCAGGTTTCCGACAGCAGCGCCATCGAAAACGAAATCGACAAAGTGATTGCCGCCAACCCGGACAAGGTGGCGGAATTCCAAGGCGGCAAGGATAAGGTGCTGGGCTGGTTCGTGGGACAAATCATGCAAGCTACCAAAGGTAAGGCCAACCCCCAGATGGTCAACCAGTTGCTGCGGGAAAAACTGAAAGCCTAATTCATGGCATTTGTTCACTTTTCAGGGGCGCGTCACTAGGTACACGAAAACCGCCGAAACATCAGGCCCATCGCACCGGCCACAATGTATAGGGCGTGATGGCGATGCGCAGATCGCCACCCATCCCTGCTAGATCGTGAACCGGGGTAGAGAGGACGAGCTAGCCGCCGGTTATTGCCATACTCTCCTGAATGACGTTCAGCATGCCGTTGGTGAAACCATCGCCGTGGCTCTGCCACGAATTGCCGATGATAAATTCTATGGCGAAGGCGCCACTCACGTAGATTTGGCTGACCTGAATTAAACGGTTGCGGCTGCCAGTGGGCAAATGAACTAGGAAACCTAGATAGCCGGCCAGACATATCGCAGTTAACAGGGCCGTAGGCAGGGTCCAGGCATAATAAAATGCCCCGCTCAGATCAAACGCCTCGCGCACCGGTCGGATTGCCATTTCGTAAATAACGGTGGTTTCATCCAGGGAGATATAATCAAAGATCAGGGCCAGGGTCAGCCAGCGGTGGCGGCACTTTTGCCTCGTTGCCGAAAACTGGCGGTACGGCGAAAAAAACTGGAACGGCTCTAAACCGCCGATACCCTAATAGCGCAATATTTCAACTCGGGAATTTTGCCGTCGGGGTCCAAGGCGGCGTTGGTCAACAGATTTACGGCTGCTTCCGCAAAGCAAAA
>CAUZBE010000142.1:0-7454 GCA_963577885.1 Alphaproteobacteria bacterium | reverse complement strand
AGACTTACACCAGCCGGTTGCCCGGCAGCTCCCAAGACCACAGGATAACGAACAACCATCACTTGGTAAGCCGTGGCCTCTCGGTTAGGGTTTTGCCAACATCTCCCATCGCCGGCCTCTTTGGACCCGGCCAACTGAAAGGGTCACCAACATCATGAAATTCTATGATTGCCGCACGGCGCCTTCGCCCCGCCGGGTCCGCATTTTCATTGCCGAGAAGGATTTGAAGATCGACACGGTCGAAATCGACATGCGCAAGGGCGAACAATTGGGCGAGACTTTCCGGGCGATCAATCCCAATTGCACGGTGCCAGTGCTGGAACTTGATGACGGCACCCGTCTCCTCACCACGGCTGGTATTCGTCACTATCTGGAGGATTTGCACCCGGAGCCAGGCCTGATGGGCACCACGGCAAAGGAAAAGGGCGTGATCGCCGATGTGCAATGGCAGATCGAATTTGGCGGCTTCATGGCCATGGCTGACGCGCTGCGCAATTCAGTGCCAGGCATGAAGGGCCGCGCCTTGCCGGGACCCATCGATTATGAGCAAATCCCCGAATTGGCCGAACGCGGCAAACAACGGGCGCAGCGCTTTCTAGACAGCGTCGATGAGATGATTGGCGACAAACCGTTCGTGGCGGGGACACATTTTTCCATCGCCGACATCGATCTGTTGATCATGATCGATTTTGCCGGCTGGCTGAAATTAAGCCTGCCGGACGGGGCTACGAACGCTCACCGCTGGTACGAAGCTGTGTCAGCCAGGCCCAGCGCTAAACTTTAGACTCGCCCTGATCCGATCTAGTAACCGTGTTTCATATCCACCAGATCCAGCAGCCGTTGCCGGTTGCGCGCCCGGCGCACTTGGTCGGCCAGGATCAAGGCGGCGGTGCCGGGGGCGGACAGGCTGGCAATATGAGGCGTCACCCGAACCTTGGGGTGCCGCCAAAGGGGGTGGCCGCGGGGTAAAGGTTCGGCACGGTATGCATCCAGGGTGGCGCCGCGCAGACGGCCATTGTTCAGGGCCGTGATTAGATGATCCTCCACCACGATTTCCCCGCGGGAACAGTTGATCAGGCAGGTGCCCCGCCGCATGGTATTAAAAGCCACCTGGTCCAATAGGTTCTCGGTCCGATCGGTCAAAGGGAGCAGAACCACCGTGATGTCCGCGGATCCCAATACCTCGTCCAGGTGCCCATTACCATGGGTACAATGCATGCCATTGATCTCTTTGGCGGTGCGGCTCCAACCCAGGAGATTAAAACCCAACGCGTCAAGGCGCAGGGCACAGCGCTGCCCCATTTGCCCCAGACCCAATAGCGCTACGGTACGGTCCCGGGCGTCCATGGTTTGGTGCCGCTGCCAGGTTTCCCGGCTTTGCTGTTCCGCATAAACATCCAGGCCCAAATGATAAGACAGCACCGTGGCGCAGACATATTCAGCCATGCGGTCGGCCATCAGGGGATCCACCAGGCGGGTGATGGGAATATTGCGCGGCAGATCGGGATCCGCCAACAGGGCATCGGTGCCGGCGCCTAGGGAGGAAATCGCCAAAAGGTTTGGGAATTCCGCCAGTGCGCCATGGGGAATTTGCCAGACCATGGCAAAGTCAATCTCCTTCCGCTCGCCTACGTCCGGCCAGACCCGAAACTCCTCCCTGGGCATAGTCTCGCGCAACGCCGCCAGCCACTGGTCCGCATTGTCCCAGGGGCTGTGAAAAACAATGGCCAAAGATTATCCCTCATTGCATCTCGCCCTATAATGCTAGGATAGCATGCCCACTTGACAGCCCGCTAAGAAAACCGTCGAGAAAAAATAGGAGCTACCATGTCACGCTTGATCACCGTCGCCGCCGCGCAACTTGGGCCCATCGAACGGGAAGAGAGCAAGACCAGCGTGGTCAGGCGCATGACAGATATGATGCGCCATGCCCATGGCCGTGGCGCCCGCCTGGTGGTTTATCCGGAAATGGCCCTGACCACTTTCTTCCCGCGCTGGCATATCGAGGACGAAGCAGAGCTGGACGCCTTCTATGAAACCTCCATGCCTTCGAATGAGACCCAGCCCCTGTTTGATCTGGCCAAGGAATTGGGTGTGGGTTTCTATCTGGGCTATGCCGAATTATTCGTGGATGATGCGGGCAAGAAGCGCCGCTTCAACACCGCCATTCTGGTCAACCAACAGGCGGAAATTGTTGGCAAATACCGTAAGGTGCACTTGCCGGGCCATGCGACCTACGAGCCGGAGCGGCCATGGCAGCATCTGGAAAAGGGCTATTTCGAAGTTGGTGATCTGGGCTTTCCCGTCTTCCGTACCATGGGCGGTGTCATGGGCATGTGTCTGTGCAACGACCGCCGCTGGCCGGAAACCTGGCGGGTCATGGGCATGCAGGATGTGGATCTGGTGATGCTGGGCTATAACACGCCGGTCTATAATTCCGTGGCTACCGAGAGCCCCCATCTACGCATGTTCCACAATCATATCTCTATGCAGGCTGGGGCCTACCAGAATGGCACCTGGGCCGTGGGTACCGCCAAGGCGGGGATGGAGGGCGGCGTAGATATGATGGCCGGCTCCTGCATTATTGCGCCGACGGGCGAAATCGTGGCGCTCGCCACCACGGCCGAGGATGAAGTGATCGTCGCCGAATGCGATCTGGACCGGGGCCGCTATATCCGTGATACCGTGTTCAACTTTGCCCAGCACCGGCGGATCGAAACCTATGGCCTGATCACCGAGCGGACGGCGGCAGTGCCGCCGCCGGAATAGCGGCCAGGGAGCCAGGAGGGCCATATGTCCGAGCGTATTGTTGTCATCAATCCCAACTCCTCGGTCGATGTCACCGAGGGCATAGACGCGGCCATGGCGCCCCTGCGTTTCAAGGACGGCCCGCGCATCGATTGCCTGACCCTAGCTGGAGGGCCACCGGGCATCGAGACCCAGTGCCACGTGGATGGCGTGGTTGGGCCCCTTTGCGGCCTGATCGAACGGGAAGACAACAGCGCCGATGCTTTCGTGGTCGCCTGTTTCTCCGACCCCGGTCTGCATTCGGCGCGGGAGACCACCGCGCGGCCGGTAATGGGTATATCGGAAAGTGCCATCACCACCGCCCTGACCCTTGGCGAACGCTTTGGCATCATCGCTATTCTGCCCGCCGGCATTGCCCGCCACCGCCGTTACATCCGGCAAATGGGCCTGGAAGGGCGCCTAGCCGGCGACAGGCCCATTGGCGTCGGGGTCACTGGCCTGAATGCGGACGGTGCCGAGGACGAGGTAGAAGGGCGAATGACCGCCGTGGGCCAGCAATTGATCCAGGAAGACGGCGCCGATGTCTTAATCATGGGCTGCGCCGGCATGGCCCGCTATCGCCACCGACTGGAAGAGACCCTGGGCGTGCCCGTCATTGACCCCAGCCAGGCGGCGGTGGCCCAGGCCATCGCCGCCGTGCGCCTGGGTTACCGCAACAGCAAAAGCTAACCTGAAAGCTGCCCTACAGGCGGTGTGGAGTAAACGGAATGCAACTGATCAGCCGCAACCTTTCACCCTTTGTTCGGCGCACCGCTATTGTTCTGTAGCAGTTGGGGCTCGCCTATAGGCAGGTTGGGCTATCCACCGCCGACGACACGGCGGAAATTGCCAAGTTCAACCCGGTGGTGCGGGTGCCGTCCTTGGTTCTGGACGGTGGTGAAACCCTGGTCGACAACAGCGCCATCATCGACCATTTGTTGGAGGTGGGCGATCCCGAACATCGCCTGCTGCCGGCCAGCGGGACCGAATGACGCGCCGTTCTGCACCTAGTCGCATTGGCCACGGGATCATGGAGAAAGGCGTTTCCTCGTCCTACGAACGCAACCGCCGGCCCAAGGAAAAGATCTTCGACGGCTGGGTCAACCAGGTAGAACTCCAGGTTACGGGTGGCCTTGCCGCCTTGAATGAATCCGCCGCCGCGAACACTGGTAGCGATTTGCTATGCGGCGATCACTTGACCTTGGCTTACATCAACGCCGTCATGGCCCATGACTTCATCGCTACTGGCGCGCCTTACTTGTTGCAAGACAACCCCTACCCGGCCTTGGCCGCCCTGGCCCAGCGCTGCAACGAACACACCGCCTTCGCCAAAACAGTATTCAAGCCAGGCTAGGCCCCGGTAGACTTCCGGCGTCCTGGCGCCGGCTTAGCGATGAGCAGGTCCGCGGGGATACCGAGGCCAGCGTTAAGCTTGCGGATCATGGGGAGTGTTAACGGACGCTTGCGGGACAGCACTTCCGAGACCCGGCCCTTCGGCCCAATAAAGGGCACAAGGCCGGCTTGCTTGAGCCCGGCCTGCGCCATCCTGAACTTGATAGCCTCGATGGGATCGGGTGGGTCTATGGCATGATGCTTCGCTTCGTAGGCTTCGATAAGCGTCGTGAGCACATCTAGGGCATCCCCGTCTTCGGTACCCTGTTCGGCTTCCATGAGCCCCGCGATAGTTTTTAGCACCGCGTCGTAGTCCGCTTCCGAACGGATCGGCTTAATGGATGCAGTCATCGTTCTACACCGTCCTAATGTCGATCTTGTTGTATTCTTTTTGCGCGCCGATAAACTTAACGTAAACAATGCGGTGCTGGTAATTGATCCAAACTACCATTCGGTACCTGTTGCCGGCGATGTTGAACATCACACGATCGCCGACTGGGGATGCATTGCGGTATTAGGCCTTAACTTCGGTAGGATTTGACCAATCGGCGCGTTCGGCCTCTTGGTGCCATGCTTTGAGCGGTTGTTCTCAATCCGGATGAATTATCCAAAATTCCCGGAGCGTTCTCTTAGCAATGGCCCTCATGGGCAACGTATACCAGTTCCTGTGATGGGAACTAGTGAAGCATTCGGAGAAGAGACGGTAAATAAGGCGTGCCGGCTTCGACATACCCTTTAAAGCGGATCTCTGGCCCACGCATCCAAAATTGCGCGCAGCGCCGCGACGAAGGCCAGGGGCTGATCCAGCATGACGTGATGATGGGCCTCGGGTATTTCCACCACCGGCGCCTTTGGGCCCATCACCGATGACATGTAGGCGACGGTGCGGCGCGAGACGATGGCGCTTTTTTCGCCGTAGATCAGCGCGGCCCGGCACTTCAACGCCTTGAGTTCCTCGCCGTAGGGCTCGCCGAAGCGGCGGGAGCCCATGACCTTGAAATCGAATTTCCAGGTCCAGCCACCTTTCGTCGGCTTGACCGAAGTACGGGCGATAAAATCGCTAATGTAATCGTTCTCGCAGGGCTGCTCCGGCATCAGGCGAAAGCGGGCCAGCGCGGTGGGCAGGTCCGGGTGGATTTTTGGCCTGGACCTAGACGGCGACCCTGGCTTGGGCAAGGGGATATCGTCGGGATCCTGCACGGGGGAATCCACGATCACCATCCCCGACAACCCTGCGCCATGTTCGGCGCCGTATTTCATGGCTATAAGGCCGCCAAAGCTGTGGCCGACCACGACTGAGCGCGGGCCCAACCGGCCGTCTTTCAGCACGGCGCCGATTTCCCGCGCCCAAGTGGCGGGACGATAGGTTTCGCGGGCGCCGCTGTCACCCATGCCCGACAGATCAATAGAGGCAACCCGATACGTCTCGGCAAAAAACGGCGCGATAAAACGCCACCAGTTGGCATGCGCGCCGCCGCCATGAATAAACAACAGGCCCGGATGGTCATCGCCCGGCGGACCATCATCGACATCAAACCAGGTCAAATAATGGACGGAACAACCGTCCACATCGACAAACCGCGATTGCGCCGGATAATCAATGGCGCGCCGAAACCACTCAGGTGCGGTCGTTATAAAATTGTTTGTCATCACGCTTCGTTTGGCTACCAGATCAATGCGGGCGGCAATATGCTCTGGAAATCCATCCGAGACAAGGTGTGGACACCCCCCAACTATCCGGCTGAGCCAGGCAGCAATCCGGCGGCCTTTATGGTAACCATTGTCATGATCTACCAGGCCAACTTGTTCCTGGCCTTTTTACGTGGGAGCGGATAACCGGCTATGCGCGCGCTGCTACAAACCAAAGTCCGCATCGCCCTTCCGGTGATGCTGGCGATCCAGTCGTTTGGCACCATGTGCAGCTTCGCCGGCGCCGTCGTGGCGGTGCAGGCCGCCACCGATCTGGGCGTGAAAGCTACTAGCATCGGCATCTACATGGCCGTGCTCTATATCATCGGCATGCTGGCGGGCCTGGGCGCCGGCAGCTTTCTGGCCCGTTATGGCGTCATCAGGACCTGCCAGGCCGCCTTGCTGGCCGCCGGCCTGGGCCTAGGGCTAGCCGCCGCCCTGCCCGTATGGTGGGTGGCGATAGCATCCGCCATGCTGATCGGCATCGGCATGGGGCCACTCAACCCGGCCGGTTCGCGAATTTTGGCCAGGCATTCGCCACCGCGATGGCAGCCCTTCGTTTTCTCGGTCAAGCAAACCGGCACGCCGATGGGCGGCATGCTCGCCGGCCTCCTGTTGCCGCCGTTGATGGCGCTCTACGACTGGCGGATGGCCATTATCACGATCGCCATCCTACCCCTGCTTACGCTTCTGGGGATTCAGTTCATCCGCAACGATCTGGACGACGACCGAAATCCAGCATACCGCATCAGCCTCGCCGGCATCGCGGATTCCCTGTGCGTCGTCGTCACCTCCAAGCGGCTGGTTACCCTGGCGGCGGCGGGCTATTTCTATACCTTCACGCAAATGGCCATTTTGTCCTTTATGGTGATCTATCTGGAAGAGGCAAATGGCCTTTCGACCGAATTCGCCGGCGGTATCTTTGCCATCATCCACGGCGCCGCCATTCCGGCGCGGATGTTTTGGGGTGCCATCGCGGGCCGTTTCGTCCGCAGTTGGGTTCTGCTCGGCCTGATCGGAATTATCATGTCGGGCAGCGTCATCGCCATGAGCTTCTTCACCCCAGCCTGGCCGTTCTGGCTTACCGCGCTGGTCGCCGTTATGCTGGGCGCCAGCACCAATGGAGTGCTCGGCCTGCTACTATCGGAGTTCGCCCGGCTAGCGCCGCCTGGCAAGGTGGGAGAAGTCGCCGGCGGCGGCCAGTTCTTCCTATTTTTTGGGATTGTCAGCGGCCCGCCCGCCTTCGGCGCCATGGTCGAATACGGCGGCGGTTATACTAACGCCTTCTATCTGATCGCCGCCACGGCGCTCATCGCCGGCCTCTATTTGCTCCTCACCGCGCGGCTTGGCCGCGCCTCCTAGAGCATCGGCGACGCTGCCGGCCGCCCATTTTGGTCTCTTCAACGTCGACGTCGTAGTTCAGGCGACCGGCGTGTCCTTGATCTTGGCCGGGAACGAAGATGCCGGCCCGATCGCCGGCATTGGCTCTATTTTCCTCATTATCTAGAGGCTGGTATTCGCCTTCCTGGTCTATCGCCATGCCACCGAATAAGAGCTGACAATCTGACTTCTGATATTAACGCCTT
>CAUZBE010000141.1:0-7594 GCA_963577885.1 Alphaproteobacteria bacterium | reverse complement strand
GTAATACGCGTTCTCCGGTGCCGTCAACGCAGGCTGGGGCAAAACCGCGGTGTCCTTAATGCGTAAGCAGGACTTCAATAAATCCCGGTCCCGATGTTGCCGCTGGCCTGATTACGCTGCTTCCGTACGCTCCAACCGCAGGCGATATTGTAATGGGAAGGGGTTATCGCCGCATCTTGCATCACTTAATGCCGATCCAGTGGGCCGGATTAATAAATACTGAACAATTAGGGCATCCTGATCTAAAATGGTCCGGCGGCAATCCTCCTGCCCGGCAATAAACACGGCAAATCGTTGACCATGCCGTGACAATAACTGTGCTGCTATGGCGGCGGCGCTGTTGTGCCCGGCTGTGTTGGTGGAAAAGCCAAAATGCTCGAAAACTTGCTTTCCAACATCTCTACATAGTCTTTGCCACGCTTAAACAACCGCTAGTCAATATAGCTCAATTGATTGCCTAAATCCTTGATTGCTGTATTGGTCAAGCGCTCTAGCTTCACATGCATATGGCTAAGTGCCAAGCTGCCCGCTTAGAGCGTTTTTCTGGGCCAGCAAGGGTTCAAAGCCAGGATCGTCAAGCCTGTAATGAGCCGCCATGAAATCCGAAAGGTCAAGGTCTAAATCCAGGCGCTGAATGTTCCGCCAGGTCACGCGGTTTGAGATATGTAAGCGAAAATGTTTATTCAGTGGACGAGGCAGCGTACCATCGATCAAAAACATCAATACCGTGCTCTGGTGGTGATGCTCCACCCAGGTATCACCAAGGCTGGATAACAATTGATCCGGCGTGATGAATGGGTAAAGCTTCTCATCGGAGGTGAAGCGAAAAAACTATCGATCAGACTGTGGCACAGCAATCAGGTCGTCAGCCAATCCTAATTGATTAAATATGGATCGGCCTGGGCCGAGTTATCTAAATTAATGATGTTGCTATTGTCCGACATATTAGGAACCCAGAAAATGCTTATTATCAAAAGACTTGCCGTCTTTAAGGCATTAATTATTAACGATAACAAGAGACCTGCCGGAACGACAGAGTCAGTTCGCAATGACCGATAAGACATTGCCGCCGCTTGTTCTCGCCTCGCGAAGCGTTACCCGGCAAACAATGCTACGCCAAGCCGGTTTGACGATTACCGTACAACCATCGAGTCTGGATGAAGCAGCATTCAAGGCCGAACTACGGACCCGGGTGTCTGCCACGCCCGCACCAGAACTCGCGGGGGCGCTGGCCCGGGCGAAAGCCGAGGCCGTCGCCCAATCGCAGTTTCCTGAGCCCGCGGGGCCATCCGCCTGGGTTATCGGAGCCGATCAGGTGCTGTCGTGCGACGGGGAACTATTTGACAAAGCTCCGGACCTGGCCGCCGCGAAGGTGATTTTGCAGCGCTTACAAAGCCGGCGTCACGAACTGCATGCGGCCGTTTGCGTCATCCATCACAACGAAAGTGGGAATATGGTTCCATGGCAACATGTAAGTACGGCCCAGTTATGGATGCGGCCGCTATCTGACGATTTTATTACCGGATATTTAGACCGGGCGGGTCCGTCGGTGTTATGGTCGGTTGGCTGTTATCAAATTGAAGGTTTGGGTACGCAATTGTTTGAATATGTTGAGGGTGATCACTTCGCGATTCTGGGACTGCCTCTGCTGCCCCTGTTACATTATTTGCGCAGGGCGGGGCGGTGGCCCATATGATCAGCGGCCGCGCCCGGCTAGCCGGTGTGGCGGGCTGGCCTGTTTCTCATTCGCGCTCGCCGCGGCTGCATAATTTCTGGCTGCGGGCCTGTGGCATAGATGGTGCCTATTTGCCCCTTGCCATTGCGCCTGAGAATTTTGAGATGGCGGTCCGGGCTTTACCCAAGCTGGGCTTTGCCGGCTGCAATGTGACCATGCCCCATAAAGAGGCGGCGTTACGGGCGGTGGACCGGGTTGACCCGGCGGCTTGGCGAATCGGTGCGGTAAATACCATCGTGGTGGCGAATGACGGCAGCCTGGATGGCTCTAACACGGATGCGTATGGATTTCTGCAGGCCTTGTATGAAGGCGCGCCTGGGTTGGACATCGCCAAGGGACCCGCCGTCCTGATTGGTGCCGGCGGCGCTGCCAAGGCCATCGCGGTGGCCTTGCTGGATGCCGGCGTGCCCGACCTGCTTGTGCTCAACCGGACCGAGGCGCGAGCCCAGGCTCTGGCCGAGGCGCTGGATGCGGGCATTACCGTCGGCGCCTGGTCGGAGCGCGCCGCCTGTCTGGCCGGCGCCAATTTGTTAGTCAACAGCACGACACAAGGTATGCAGGGGCAGCCCGCCTTGGCCCTGGCCCTGGACGATCTAGCGGCGGACGCGGTGGTCATGGATGCCGTCTATACGCCGTTGATAACGCCGTTGCTGGCGGCGGCAAAAGACCGCGGTAACCCAATCGTCGATGGTCTGGGCATGCTGCTACATCAGGCAAGGCCGGGCTTCATGGCTTGGTTCGGCCGCGAGCCGGTCGTGGGCCAGGCGCTGCGGGACCATATTCTGGCTGATTTGTAGGGAGCGCGGGCTTGTTTATTCTTGGTTTGACAGGCTCCATCGGCATGGGCAAGTCAGAAACGTCCAAAATGTTCCGCCGCCTTGGCGTGCCGGTGTTCGATGCGGACGCAGCGGTGCATGATTTGTTGAAAAAAGGCGGCCGAGCCGTCCGCCGGGTGGAAATTGCCTTTCCCGGTGTTACCAAGGACGGCGCGGTCGACCGGCCCGCTCTGGGCGCCAAGGTCTTTGGCATGCGCCAGGAATTGCGCCGTCTGGAAGCTATCCTGCACCCCATGGTCGGCCAGGCCCAGCGCGCCTTTCTAGCCGATGCCCAGCGCCGGCGCCTGCCCCTGGTTGTGCTCGACATACCCCTGTTGTTCGAAGGCCGTGGCGAAGACCGTTGTGATGCCACGGCGGTGGCCAGCGCGCCCAATTTCATCCAGCGGCAACGGGTTCTGGCCCGGCCCAATATGACACCTGAAAAATTCGAAAATATTCGCCGCCAACAAGTCGCGGATATTGTAAAGCGGCAACGCGCCGATTTTGTGCTGCGCTCCGGACTGGGACGCCGTCATACCCTGCGCCATGTCGCGCAGCTGATCCGGGCGGTGCGGGGTAGTCCTGGCCACGCCTGGCCGCCCAAGGGCCGGCCCCACCGCCGCCCCAACATCCACCCTAGCCGAAAGCCCATACATGCGCGGAATCGTATTTGACACTGAAACCACGGGCCTTGACCCGGCTGCCGGCCACAGGGTGGTGGAAATTGGCTGTGTGGAATTGCTTAATCACATGCCCACGGGCGTGACCCGGCAATGGTATCTCAACCCGCAGCGCGACATGCCGGAAGAGGCTTTCCGTGTGCATGGCCTGTCCGAGGTTTTCCTAGCCGATAAACCCTTGTTCGCCGCTGTGGTGGAGGACTTCCTCGAATTTGTCGGCGGCGCCGTTCTAATTGCCCATAATGCAAGCTTCGATATGCGTTTTATCAACGCTGAATTGGCCGCGCTTGACCGCCCCAATCTGCCCAAGGACAAAGTACTGGACACCATCGCCTTGGCGCGCCGAAAACTGCCCGGCGGGCAATACAGCCTGGATGCCCTCTGCCGCCGCTTTGACATAGACCTTTCGGTCCGGGAAAAACACGGCGCTCTATTGGATGCCGAACTTTTGGCCGAAGTTTATCTGGAACTTATCGGTGGCCGGCAGCCGGGCCTGGTTCTGGCCAGCAAAAACAAGGGCACGGCCTCGACGGAGGCCGCTGACCGACGGATCCAGACGCCCCGCCCGCATGCGCCCTCGGCCGAGGAAGAGTCCGCGCACCAAGACTTCGTGGCGAAAATGGACGACCCGATTTGGAATAAATAGCGCTTTTAGGCCTCGCCGCCGTTGCTGCCCTCATTGCCATCGATGTCACCAATGCCACTGCCATTACCCGCGGCGATGGCCGGCGTTTCCTGGGCGTTTTCCATTGATTGCAGAAAAAGCTGCGCAAAATCGATGGGATCCAGCAATAGGGGTCGAAAACCGCCATCGCGGGTGGCGTCGGCCACGACCCGGCGGGCAAAGGGGAACAGCAGGCGCGGACATTCGATCAGGCACATCTGTTTCAGGTCGTCTTTGTCCACGTTATGTAGGGTGAAGACCCCAGCATATAATACCTCGATTACAAAGGCCTTTTTCTCCCCCTGCGCCGCATGAGCGGTGATGCGCAACTCCACCTCGAACTGACTGGGGCCGAGGCCGCGGGCGCCCACATCAACCGAAACGTCGATATTTGGCGCCGTGCCTTGTTTGGACAGGCTGTCCGGCGCGCCCGGATTTTCGAACGACAGATCCTTGACGTATTGCGCATGCACCTGGACGTGGGGGGTATCTTGCACGGTGTCCATGGCGTCGGCGTCGGGAACACTAGTGTCGTCGGTCATAATAGATATGTCTCATGCTGAGAATTGATGCCGGCTTGGCTATCACGTCTATCTGCCACCAGCAAGGGACCTCTCCGCCCCCTTTTAATAGTTTTCCCCAGGGTTGCCGCGGCGATCGTTAATGGGGGCCGGGTCATCGGGGGTGATTTCCTCGAAACCGACATCAATGATGTCATTGTCTTTGTGATCGTCGTAGCCTGGGCGCGGCCTACCCGGCGGCGGCTGGACCGGGGACCCGGGGCCACCAAAGGTATGGCCCTGGAATTGCCCGCTGGCGGCAATATGCCGGGCCACCAGACGGCTCAGGAACAGGCGAATGGGTGGCAACAACAATATGGCCCCGGCTAGATCCGTGACGAACCCCGGTGTCAGCAACATGATCCCGGCCACCAGCAGGCAGAGGCCATCGAAAACCTCGCGCAGCGGCATGCGCCCTTCCGCCATTTGTAGCTGGGCCCGACGCAGCGTCGATAAACCTTGGCGGCGCAGCATATAAGTGCCGCCCATCGCAGTTCCAACCACGATGGCCAGGGTCCACCACAGGCCTACAAAACCGCCTACCTCGATGAAGACGGCAATTTCGATCAGGGGTATGGCGATGAACGCCAACAGAATAACAAAGCCCATACTTGTTCCCAGCTATTGCCACGCCTATTTTATACCATATGGAGTGCGGCGCCAGCGCCGTTTGCGGGTTAACATTTGTTAAGGCAAGTTCGCTGGACAGCGCATTGTACGGGCCGTAAGGTAGGCCTCCGCGCCAAGAGGCAGATTGTTTGTTGGCTGGTAGCGGGCGGCTACCCGACGGATCCACCCGTCGGGTAAGGTCACCATTGGTATCTATTGTGTAAACGGCGGTCTGTCTGGATAGGAATTCCAACAGGATCAACAACCCGACAGGACAGAAAAAATTCATGGGCGAGGGTTACTTTCTCGATATCATTTTCCTGGCCATGGTGGCCGGGTTCATATTTTTTCGCCTGCGCAATGTATTGGGGCGGCGTACCGGGAATGAACGCCCGCCGCCAGAGCCCCAAACCGAAAAAGAACGCAGCGAGCAATCGGATGACGGCGAGGCGGAAACCCAGCCTGATGGTGATGATAATGTGGTTGCGCTGCCTGGCCGTGAACGAGCTGATGCCACCGACGATAAAGCCAATAAAAAGCCGGGGGAAGAAGCTGCCCTTTGGGCTGATGATTCCCCGATCGGTGCGGGTTTGACAAAAATTAAGCTGGCGGACCACCGTTTCGAGCCAGGGTCATTTACCAATGGTGCCCGCGGTGCCTACGAGATGGTTGTAGATGCTTTCGCCAATGGTGACCGCGATCCCCTGCGGGCCTTGTTGAATGATGAAGTATTCGAGAATTTCGCCGCTGCCATGGACGACCGCGAAAGCAAGGGACACACCCTTGAAACCAAGATTGTCGCCATCAATGGAACCGAAATCATCGATGCGGAATTGAAGGACAAGGTGGCCGAGGTCACCGTTAAATTCGTTTCGGAAATGGTTTCGGTGACCCGCGATGACGCGGGTGAGTTGCTACCCGGTCAGCCCAGCGGCACCCATGAGGTCACGGATATTTGGACCTTTGCGCGCAATACCCGCAGCCGCGATCCGAATTGGCAGCTAGTCGAAACCCACGGCGAAAATTGACCCGCTAGCTGGCCATGCGCGGTCGTCTCGGCATCATTTGGGCCTGGGCCCTGCTGCTAGGCCTGGGCCTATTGCTGTGGTGGGTGACCCGGCCGGGCCCGCCCGCCGTCCCCAGCGATCAAATGGATTATCGCCCAATGCCCTTCGCGGCCCTGGAAGGCTGGGAACAGGATGATCACGGGGCCGCGTTGGCGGCCTTCTTGCGGAGTTGCGGCCGTATCGGCACCTGGCCGGCCGATCGCCCTTTAAGTGGCCGCGACTGGGTCGCGGGCCGGGCCGGGGACTGGGTCGGGGTCTGCCGCGCCGCCCAGGCCATCGCGCCCGAGAAGCCTGATCTGGCGCGGCGCTTTTTTGAAGACCAATTCCGCGCCGTCGCCGTCCGTTTCGGCGGACAGGCGGCGGGCCTTTTCACCGGCTACTACGAACCGCTACTGCGGGGCAGCCGGGTGCCGGGAGGGCCCTATACGGTTCCTCTGCATGGGCTGCCGGATGACCTGGTCAACGTCAATTTGGGTGATTTCAGCGACAGCCTGCAAGGCCGGCATATCGTAGGCCGGGTTCAGGGCCGGCGGCTGCGGCCCTACTATGAAAGACAGCAGATTGCCGCCGGCGCACTGGCCGCGCAGGGCCTAGAAATTGTCTACGTGGATGACCTGATTGATGCCTTTTTTCTGCAGATCCAGGGCTCCGGCCGGGTACGGTTCGCGAATGGCGAAGAAATACGCCTGGGCTATTCGGGCGGTAATGGCCGGCGCTATTTTGCGATTGGCCGGGAATTGATCCAACGGGGCATCCTGAGCCCGGAAAATGTTTCCATGCAGAGCATTCGGGCTTGGTTGAGCGCCCATCCCGGGCAGGCCCGAGAGGTCATGGATATGAACCCATCCTATGTCTTCTTCCGTGAGCTGCGGGGGCCGGGACCCATTGGCGCCCTGGGTGTGGCGCTCAGCCCGGGCCGCTCCATCGCCGTGGATCGTCGGCTGATCCCCCTGGGCATCCCGATCTGGCTCCAGGCCAGCCATCCAGCCGCCAATTCCGACCTGGGCGACCAGCCATTGCGCCGGCTGATGCTGGCCCAGGATACTGGCGGCGCCATTACGGGCGGGGTGCGGGGCGATGTATTCTGGGGCCATGGCGCCCGCGCCGCCGCCATCGCCGGACGCATGAAAAATGCGGGGGAATGGTTTCTGCTGTTACCCCGCGCCCTGGCCGAACGGCTGTAAGCGTAGGGTGCTTTACTAATCAGGCTGCCCTCCTCATATTAGACCCTCCTCTTCGGCGTCTGCCTCAATGGCATCGTCCTCGTTAATCGGAAAACAAAACTCGAGAACGACGCCAAAGGTGTTTGAGAACTTGTCGCGCTTTTCCTGCGTCCAGCCCGCCAATGCTTGAGGCAGCCCTGACGATCGGCTTGTTTGCGAATGTTTTTTTTCGAGGAGCTTGCTTCTTTGTTACGGGTTTTTTAGGCGCCCGGGTCTGGCCGCGCTGTCGTGGTTGGGCTTG
>CAUZBE010000140.1:0-7634 GCA_963577885.1 Alphaproteobacteria bacterium | reverse complement strand
AGCGACTATTTCCTGCTCCGCCTTCGCCATGCCCATTCGGGCGGCCCATCGCACAAGGAAATCATGAAAACCATCGAACGATTTGGCCGCGATGTGATCCCGCACCTAGGTGGCAATTGAAGGCATCGATCATGGCACAGCTTGTTCTCGGAATTGGCATTTCCCACACGCCGATGCTGAATGGGTCGTTGGAGGATTGGCCGCGTTTTATCGAGGCCGATCGCGCCCGCTCGTACCTCGATAAGGAGGGTAATACCGTATCCTACGAAGATTTTCTGGCCCAGGCTGACGCCGCCATGGCGGAGAAGATCCTGCCCGAAAAGCTGGCCGCCCGCCATGGCGCCGCGATGGCAAATTTACAGACAATCCGCGACGCCATACAGGCCGCCGCTCTAGACACGCTGATCGTGATCGGTGACGATCAGAACGAATTGTATGAAGAGAACAACACACTGTGCTTTTTGATCTATCGCGGTGAAACAATCCGCAATGTGCCACCCAGAGCCAACCCTAAGCGTCCCAACTGCCGAGCGGCGTTTCGTCTGGTATTTGGTGGCTTGCGCCGGACAGGCCTTGGATCGCGGATATTATCGTCTCGCGGGTGTGCCCGTCCTGGGGCCACCATGGCCGGGACTTCGCGTGGGGGGCAGACGGTCCGCCCTTGCTGCGATTGAGCGTGATGGCGACGGAAACCTTGACGCCCTACTCATAAGGCTTGTGGGCCTTGCCTTTATGTTCGACACTGCAGTGGTGGGACGTATCCTCGTGGCAGATTGGGCATATGACTCCAATGCTCTTCGTGAAGGGCTTGCTGCGCGCGGAGCTTAGGTCAATATCCTCGCCATGCCAAACTATCTCGGGGTACCGGCCTTCAGCCCCCCTACAAACAGCGCAATGCTGTTAAGCGTTTCTTTAACAAACTCACACTCTTCCGCGCTGTCGCCACACACTACGACAAACGGGACGGCGGCTCTCTACGCTTCCTATAAGCTCGCGTCACTGCGAATATGGCATAGATTGAATGAGTCCGTGACCTAGTCCGCCGCGCCATTGGCGATCTTGGCCGCGGCCCTCTGTTCGGCTTCCTTGGCCGCCATGTGCGCTTTCAGCTGTTCCGGACTGAGGCGCACAATGTCTTCGTTTTGATGGCTGTAGAGATCGTAGGATTGGATGTCCAGAGCCTCCAAATCTATTGTGCCTTCCAGCACCTGTTGCTTCCAGGCCTCGTGCGCCGGCTGCCGTTCGTGGAATTCCGGCATCACGGCCTCGGCGAATAATTTCAGGCTATCGCAAATATCCTGATGCGAGGTCTTGCCAGCCTGGTTCAACAGGATCACCTGATCCACATGGGCCGCCTCGAACTGGCGCAGCTTGTCGCGGATGGTCGCGGGCGAACCGATCAGCCCTGCCTTCAAAGCCGCCTGGGCTTTTTCCGAGCCGCGCCAATCCTGATACAGCTTCCACAGGTCACCCTTGCCCGGGGCATCAATGCCCTCGCGGCCATAATAGGACAGGGCGAAAATAAAGAAAGTCCACCCCGCCGCCTTTTCAATCGCTTCCTGGTCCGTATCGGCGCACATAAAGCCCGTGACCATGGCGATGTTGGGATTGATGGGATAGTCGGTCAACAGCTGCCGATGGTTCAGTAGGTTGTCATAGTAATGGTGCACCCAGGCCTTGGCCGCATCCGGCGAAATAAAGGTAAAGCCCAAAGCGCCCATGCCCCATTGTCCAGCCAGAGTGATGGTCTGAATATTGGAACAGGCCACCCACAGGGGCGGGTGGGGCTTCTGGAACGGTTTCGGCAGCACGCTGCGGGCCGGAAAATCATAATATTCGCCGTGGAACTCCCAATCTTCCTTGGTGAACATGGGAATTGTCGCCTTCACCCCTTCTTCCCAGCGTTCCCGCTTGTCCCGCACGCGGGTGCCAAAGGGATGCAATTCAGCTGGCCCGGCGCCCTCGCCCATGCCAAATTCTACCCGTCCGCCCGAAAGCAGATCCAGGGTCGAAACTTTCTCCGCCACCCGATGCGGTTGGTTGGTGGTCAATTGGACGATCCCAAAGCCCAGGCGGATATTGTGGGTGCGCTGGCTGGCCGCGCCCAGGAAGGTTTCCGGTGAAGAGGCGTGGGAATATTCTTCCAGGAAGTGATGCTCCACCATCCAGGCATAGTCATAGCCCAGCCGGTCGGCCAGCTCGATTTGGGTCAGGGAATTTTGCAGTAGATTGTATTCGCCGTCGTCCGGCCAGGGTCGGGGCAACTGGTGCTCGTAAAATATTCCAAACTTCATTTCCTCGTCTCCACAAAACTATTCTTTCGCCCAGAAGGCCCCATGTTGGCCCATCCAATTAAGAAAATCTATAAACGCGGCATTCGGATCGCTGGGCAGAGTATGGCCTATATCAGCCGTAAAACGGGCACCGGACAAGGGCCGGCGGTCCAGGTTGCCATGCAAATTTATCGTCGCCGCCGCATCGGCCGCAGCCAACTCGTAGCTGAAATCTGGATACTGACCGGCCAATGCCGCGCACCAATCCATTACACCACAGGGCGTGGCGGAAGCGATATGATATAGATCATGGCTGGGCGCCGATGCCGCCAGCAAGGCCAATAGCGCGGTCGCCACGTCGCGGGAATAGACCCAGTCCTGGCGGTCCCAGCGCGGCACGACCGCCGCCTCGCCCCGCAGAGCGGCCAAAGCCGCCTGCATCAGCGGACTAAGGGTATCGCGGGCGCCGCTATCTATTTCCCAGGGTCCATAGACGGCGGCCAGACGGACGGAACAAATATCAAGCCCCAGCAAGTCTCCCAGCCGCCGGCCGACCGCTTCGGATGCGTGCTTGGTAATACCATACAGGCTTTCGGGAGCCGAGGGAGTTAAATCTTCTACCAACGCCCCCTCGCCCTCCAGGCGATGGCGGCCATAGGCCGAACCGGAGCCGATGTTGATGACCCGCCGAACCGTTCCCTGATCCGCAGCAGCCTTTATGATATTGACCAAACCCAACAGATTTACCTGCAGAACCTGGGCCGGGGCCTCCCGTTCCCGTTCCGGCCCGGACGTCATGGCTGCGCCATAGAAGACCGCATCAATCACTTGTTGAGAAAACGCGCCCCAGACTGAATTCGCGTCCCGCACATCGCCTTGCAGCACCACCAACTCGCCCGGTAATTCGTCAAACGCGGCAGCGGCGGCGGGATGCAGCGGGTTGGCGTCGAAAAGCACCGCGCCATCCCCCCGGCGCAAGAGGGCCTCGGCAATATTCAAGCCGACAAAACCGCAGCCGCCAACGATCAAAGCCCGCATGTTCAAAGGTTCCTATACGACCGCGTTACCGCCATCCACATTCAATACCTGGCCGGTCAAAAATGCCGCCGCCTGGCTGGCCAGGAAGACAGCGGCGCCAGCAATTTCGTCCGGTTCGCCAATACGGCGCAAGGGTATCAGGTTTTCCACCCGCGCCAGACGGGCCGGATTGGTCCAAAGGGTTTTGGCGAAGTCGGTCTTGATCAAGCCCGGTGCGATGGCGTTGACGCGCACGCCCTTGGGCCCGTATTCCACCGCCAGATTGCGGGCAATCTGATGCTCCGCCACTTTCGAAATGGCGTAGCCCGACAATTCCACGGAACCTTTCAGACCGGAATTCGAGGCAATAATGATGATCGAACCACAGCCAGCAGCCACCATGCCTGGAAGGACCATGTGGCACAGTTTGAAAACACTTTTGACATTGACCTCCAGGATCTTGTCAAAGGCGGATTCCGGCATCTCGGCGGACGGGCCATAATAAGGGTTGGTAGCCGCGTTGGGGACCAGCGTGGTGATCTTGCCCCATTTCTCCATGGTCCTGTCGACCAGATTGCGCAGGTCGTCCGCCGCCCCGACATGCGCCGGAATAGCGATGGCCTCACCGCCATTGGCGGCATAATCGTGGTTGATCTCTTCCATCACCGCCTTGCAGACGTCCGCCTTGCGCGAGGAGATCACCACCTTGGCGCCATGCTGACACATACGAGCGGCAATAGCCTTGCCAATGCCCTTGCTCGACCCCGTAACGATGGCGACCCGGTCGCTTAGATCAAATAATTCCACCCTGCTGTCTCCATCCGTAGCTACTTTTCTTGATAACAAGTTAATATCACGACAGACGGCTGGGAGCAGGAAATTTTGCTTAACTTAAACTCTCAGCCCATGACGGAGCGGATCAAATCGACTTCCACATTGCCAATGTTAGCCGCGTCTCTGCCAATGGCGTCACTAGCCTCTTGATCGGTTTCGTTTTCGTCATACGCAAGCTTGGAGGCGACGCGCAGGACCAGGGCACTCTGCTCCAGCAATTCCAACCCTCTGTCGACGGGTGGACGGCCACGTTGATTTTTTAACAACGCCCGACAAGGGACCGGCACAGACGGCACATCATCAGGGCATCTCCCGACGCCCATGTCTTGTCGTAAACCCTGACCAATTTGTCCAATTTGGGCAATTCGCTGTCGTGCCGCTCGGGCAGCGTAGGATGTAGCCGCGCGTCTCTCAAGTAATTAGCCGGCGCTGGTTCGAATGGTCCTGCCAGCGCCGGGGATTGGCCCAGGTCACACACTGGCGGGGACTGATCAAAAGACACTGCAAGGGCGTCCTAAATCAATATTTTAACCACATCGCCAGAAATCAGGCAGGTATTGCAACAATTTTTTATCAACCTGATGCTTAAATGATCTAACCACGGCGGTTTCCCTGGGGTTTGGACCAGTTCTCTGGCCTATTCCCGAAATAATCCGGGGCATTTTCTGTTGCATTAGCTGTTTGGATCGGATGCAATGGAATTAATTTACAAGATGGCGCGCAGACGTTTTACAAAGAGTACGGCACATGAGTGAGGGCTTTACAGTCGCCGCCAAGCGGCTGTTGGATCAATTATTCCCGGAACGGCAAATTATCCTGCGCAGCCGCGGGGATATCAGCTTTGTCACGCTTGGGCAATCCAGCCAAATCGGTCTCAGCCTCGGCTGTATAACGTTGCTGGGCTCGCTGGCCTACGCCAGCATCGTGCTGTACCGGCATCTGGAAATTGCAGCCGGCAAAGATGTTCATATCGCGCGTATGGTCGGGGCTCATGAACTTTTAAATGCGGATATGCGTGCGGTTGAAAGCCGCTACCGGAAAATCACCACAGATTTGGAAAGCAACCAGAAAGTCTTGGGGGATGTTCTGAAACAACGGGCCAGCTTGGATCGCGCTCGCTCGGAATTGCTGCGCGAATTGCGCCAAACCCGTGACCAACGTGATCTGGCCGTAAACAGAAGCGCAAATCTACAAACGCGGCTGGCCAAATTGGAAGGCAGCTTGCGCCAGACCCTGGACAAGTCCAACAGTCTTCAATCAAATTTGAGCAAGATAACAAATAAATTAACCACGGCGGAAGTGCGCCGTTCGAAAGTGCAACAGGAACGCAAGGTCGCGACCGACAACCTGGGCACCATGGAGAAAAATCTATTGGGCCTGAAAAGGGCCCGGCAGAATCTGGGGTCGAACCCGGAGAGTAGTGAATCCATGGTGGCGCGGTTGACCGATCAGCGCGACCAGGTATTTTCGACCAATCAGGCCTTGAATAGCCGAATTGCCAGTTTGGAAGGCCGCCTGGAAACCTTGCAGCTGGCCCAAAATGACCTGGTGCGCAACATAAACGACCGTACCGAAGCCAATATTTTGGAACTTCAAACCGTTGTTCAACTTACCGGCCTGAACCTGGATAAATTGCTGGGTCGGGTGGGACTAAAACGAACCGGGATCGGCGGGCCCTTGCTTTCCTCGAAGGAAGAGAACCTCCAAGCCCGTCAATTGAAACTACGCAGCGCCCCGCCCACGCAGGCCTCCTTGAGACTTCTGGAAAACCGCTTGTCCCGCTGGACCGCCTTGCACAAGATTTTGGAGCGGCTGCCGATTACGCCGCCCATCGACAATTTTTGGGTCTCTTCAAGTTTTGGCAAACGCCGCGATCCCTTCAATAACCGGGCCGCCTTTCACGGTGGTTTGGACCTGTCCGGAGTAAAACGCGCGAGCATCTACGCCACCTCGCCAGGCGTGGTGACCTTCGTCGGTTGGAAAGGCCCGTATGGCCGCCTGGTGGAGATTGACCACGGCCTTGGCCTGCGTACGCGCTATGGCCATCTGCAAAAAATTATGGTCAAACGCGGCCAGACGGTGAATTTTCGCCATAAAATTGGTTTGATGGGAAGTACAGGCCGCAGTACCGGCACCCATGTCCATTATGAAGTCGTTTATGATGGCGTGCCGCTCGATCCCGAAAAATTTCTGAAAGCGGGTAAATATGTTTTCAAAGGCTGATAAGACCAAGGTATCGACCACCGCAACGCGCGTCGCACCGTCGCTGATCTCCAACGATCTGGAAATCGATGGAGATCTGAGAACTTCCGGTGAAGTGCAGATAGACGGAACCGTGGATGGCGTTGTCGTCTGTAGCAAGCTGATGATCGGCGAAAAAGCCGTCATTACCGGCCAAATTGAGGCGAATGAGGTCGTTATCCGGGGCCGGGTCACGGGCCAAGTCAAAGCCGGAAGCGTGTATCTGGCCAAAACTGCCTGGGTAACCGGCGATATCTGGCATGATAGTCTAGAGATCGAGGCCGGTGCGTTCCTTGAGGGCCATTGCAAGCGCAATGAAGCTGTCCAGGTACCGCCGGAAATGGTTGCCGCAACGGCCGCAGTAGCCGCCCCAAAGACCGAAGGGGCGGCGCCCCTCAGGCCTGATGTCGTCGCCGCGCGGCAAAGATCCGTACAGGACGGTGCAGGGAACATGATCGCCAAAACAGCGGTTAAAAACTAGTGATGCCCCACGGCGCTGTGGAGCCTGCCATATTCCGCCGAAAACTTCTTAGACAAATTCTGAATAAATGAGAACCACGAAGCGAATCTAAGTGATTGAAAAAATTCCCCCGATTATAAAGATATGGGCATTTTTAGAATGAAATTGCTCTAGGCGTCGCCTTTGATATTTGGGTTATCGCCACCTAATCGAGCCGCCAGCGAGGCTTCCATGAAGCGATCCAGATCCCCGTCGAGCACCCGCTGGGCATCGCCCCGTTCCAATCCGGTACGCAGGTCCTTGACCATCTGGTAGGGATGTAAGACGTAACTGCGGATCTGGTGACCCCAGCCAATATCCGACTTCTGTTCCTCGATGGCCTGTTTTTCAACTTCCCGCTTCTGTAATTCTGCTTCAAAAAGGCGCGCTTTCAGCATTTTCATGGCCGTTGCCCGGTTTTTGTGTTGTGAACGTTCGGCCTGGCATTGCACGACGATACCGGTCGGCTCATGGGTAATGCGGACGGCGCTATCGGTTCTGTTCACATGCTGGCCACCGGCACCCGAGGCACGATAGGTATCGATCCGCAGATCACCATCGTTGATCTCAATTTCGATATCGTCGTCGATTTCCGGATAGATCCACACGGAGGCAAAGGAAGTATGGCGGCGGGAGGCGGAATCGAACGGCGAGATGCGAACCAAACGGTGCACCCCACTTTCAGTTTTCATCCAGCCATAGGCATCAGGGCCGCGGACATGCAGGGTAGCGGACTTCAGGCCTGCCTCTTCGCCGGCGCTGGCCTCTAC
>CAUZBE010000139.1:0-7646 GCA_963577885.1 Alphaproteobacteria bacterium | reverse complement strand
TGGCGATGGCAAGGGCTGTTTTAACGGGTTAAATCTGAATTCACCGCCTTGGTGTTGCCCAGGAATAAGGACGGGCGCGGCAAAACGAAATGAGGCGATGATCTGGAAAGATCACCACCCTATTATCAGCCTAGCGAACGCCCGCGTGCGGCCGCTTCCGCCCATGGCTCCAACCCTTATTTTCCAGCGGACCCGTGTGGGACCCGCGCACTGTCCCTCTAAATATTCGGTAGGCGCCCCAAACCAAGGCGCCCGAAACAACGACCCAGCCCACCGCGTCGATGGTCGCCATGGACTGCAACCAATGTGCCCAGGCGATATTCCATGGCATGGTCAGAATGGCGGCCGGCAGGCCAATGACTAGCACCTGCCAACGTCAGGTTAGCCAGGTAATCTGCCGGGCCGCGGCTTCTCGGGCCTCTGTTTCGGTCGGATAGGGTTGCCCGCCATAGCGGCCGATGGGGAACCAGCCGCGGGGGTCTTCCACGTCGCGGCGGTATGCCTCAAAACCAAAAGTGCCGTCATCGCGGCGAAAGATATCTACACAACGGCCGCCATCGGGGTTTTCAAGGGATTTAATGACCAGATGCCGGACGGTCATGGCGCGGCCTCGGGCATCGGCGCGCTAGAAGGGAATTTCATCGTCCAGATCGCCGCCGCCACTGCCGCCAAAATCACCGCCGCTACCGCCACCGCCAGCAGCACCGCCGCTATCCCCGAAGTCGCCACCACCGCCACTGCCTCCACTGCCTTCGGAACGACCGTCCAACATAGTCAATTCACCGCGGTAACGCTGCAATACAATTTCCGTGGTGTACTTTTCAGCGCCGCTCTGATCCTGCCATTTGCGGGTTTGCAAGGCGCCTTCAATATAAATTTTCGAGCCTTTGCGTAAATATTGCTGGGCGATTCGGCCCAAATTCTCATTGAAAATGACCACCCGGTGCCATTCGGTCTTTTCCCGCCGTTCGCCACTATTTTTGTCCTTCCACGATTCGGAGGTGGCAAGGTTGAGGTGAACGATGGGATCACCACTCTGGGTATTGCGGACTTCCGGGTCGCGGCCCAGGTTTCCCACTAAAATGACCTTGTTGATGCTGCCTGCCATGGTTATATCCGACCCTTCATAACCGCTTCCGAATCCAGACAGTGACTATAGCCATATCGGCCCTGTTCCCGCCAGCCTGTTACTGATACTGGCAACTAGCGCATACTGCTCCGCTCGGCGCGTACGATGGTATTTTCCATCGAAATTTGTTCATGATAAGTTCTATAATGTCAGTTTTGGGAAACAAAGTCCAATCATGCAGAAGTTTATTTCCGTCCGCGGCGCCCGCGAACATAACCTAAAAAATATTGACGTTGATATCCCGCGCGACCAGTTGGTAGTGATCACCGGCCTGTCGGGCAGCGGTAAATCGTCCCTGGCATTCGACACTATTTATGCCGAGGGGCAGCGCCGCTATGTGGAAAGCCTATCTTCCTATGCCCGGCAATTCCTGCAATTGATGCAGAAACCGGACATGGATCATATCGATGGTTTATCCCCGGCGATTTCTATCGAACAGAAAACTACCTCGCGCAATCCCCGCTCCACCGTGGGCACGGTGACTGAAATTTATGACTATATGCGCCTGTTGTGGGCCCGCATCGGCATTCCCTATTCCCCCGCCACCGGCCTGCCGATTGAAAGCCAGACCGTGTCCCAGATGGTCGACCGCATCATGAAAATGGAGGCGGGGACGCGCCTGTACCTCCTGGCTCCCATAGTCCGGGGCCGCAAGGGGGAATACCGCAAGGAATTTGCCGATCTGATGAAGCGCGGCTTTCAACGGGTAAAAGTCGACGGGGAGTTATATGAGCTGGACCAGATTCCGGCGCTGGAAAAGAATAAAAAGCATGATATCGCTGTGGTGGTGGACCGGCTGGTGCTGCGCGACGATCTGCAAACACGGCTGGCCGATAGTCTGGAAATCGCCCTGGATCTGGCCGATGGCCTAGCCATGGTAGAGACAGCGGATGGCGGCGAGGCCACAACGTTTTCGGCCCGCTTTGCCTGTCCGGTTTCGGGCTTCACCATTGCCGAGATCGAACCGCGCCTGTTCTCGTTCAACAATCCCTTTGGCGCCTGTCCGTCCTGTGATGGATTGGGCGATCAGCTTTATTTCGATCCGGCCTTGAGCGTGCCGGACGAGAATTTAAACCTGCGCGACGGCGCCATCGCGCCTTGGTCCCGCACCACCTCGCCCTATTACACCCAGACCTTGGACAGCCTGGCTCGGCATTTCAAGGTCTCCACCACCTATCCTTGGCACGAGCTGCATGAAAAGGTGCAAAAGGCGATCCTGTTTGGCACGGGCAAGACGCCGGTGGAAATGCACTATGACGACGGTCTGCGCAGTTATAAGACCAAGAAACCGTTTGAAGGCGTGATCCCGAACATGGAGCGGCGCTACCGGGAGACCGACTCCGCCTGGGTAAGGGAGGAGCTGGAGCGCTATCAAAACGTCACCACCTGCGAGGCCTGCGGCGGCCACCGCCTGAAGGCCGAGGCCCTGGTGGTCAGAGTTGCCGATCGGCACATCGGCGCGGCGACGGAACTATCGATCCTGGCGGCACGGGACTGGTTCGCCGGCCTGGACAAGGTGTTAAGTCCCAGGCAACTGGAAATCGGCGACCGGGTTTTGAAAGAGATCAATGACCGCCTGGGCTTTCTGGTCAATGTGGGGCTGGAATATTTGACCCTGTCCCGTGGCTCCGGCACCCTGTCGGGTGGGGAAAGCCAGCGCATTCGGCTAGCCTCGCAGATCGGCTCCGGCCTGACCGGCGTGCTCTACGTGCTGGACGAACCCTCCATCGGGCTGCATCAGCGCGATAACGAACGCCTGTTGCAGACCTTGAAGAACCTGCGTGATCTGGGCAATTCGGTGATTGTCGTGGAGCATGATGAAGAAGCCATCCGTGCCGCCGATTATGTCTTCGATCTGGGTCCGGCGGCGGGGGAACATGGCGGCTATATGGTGGCGCAGGGCACGCCGGAACAGATCATGCAATCGCCCGACAGCCTGACCGGTCAGTATTTGGTGGGCCTGAAACAGATCCCCGTGCCGAAGCGCCGGCGCAAGGGCCATCCGGGCCAGCAACTGGCCATTCTGGGAGCTACATCAAACAATCTGGACAATGTGGACGCGCATATTCCCCTGGGCACCTTTACCTGCTTCACCGGGGTTTCGGGCAGCGGCAAATCGACCCTGTTGATCGAGACCCTGTACAAGGCCCTGGCCAAGTTCCTGAACGGCGCCCGTGATCATCCGGGCGCCTTCCACAAGATTGAGGGGCTGCATCATCTGGACAAGGTGGTCGATATCGATCAATCCCCCATCGGCCGCACGCCGCGTTCGAACCCGGCTACCTACACCGGCGCCTTTACCCCGGTCCGGGAATGGTTCGCCGCCCTGCCGGAGGCTACCGTGCGAGGCTATAAGCCGGGGCGCTTCTCCTTCAACGTCAAGGGTGGGCGCTGTGAAGCTTGCCAGGGTGATGGCCTGGTCAAG
This sequence comes from Alphaproteobacteria bacterium, assembly GCA_963577885.1. Classification (GTDB taxonomy): domain Bacteria; phylum Pseudomonadota; class Alphaproteobacteria. Next base: position 4,092 of record CAUZBE010000139.1, on the reverse strand, counting down.
ATTGAAATGCACTTTCTGCCCGACGTCTATGTGCAATGCGATGCCTGTCAGGGACGGCGCTATAACCGGGAGACCCTGGAAATACAGTTCCGCGGCAAATCCATCGCCGATGTGTTGGACATGACCGTGGACGAGGGGGCGGAGTTCTTCAAGGCGGTTCCCCTGGTGCGCGACAAGCTGCTGACCCTGCAACGAGTGGGCCTGGGCTATATTCACGTGGGGCAGCAGGCCACCACCCTGTCGGGGGGCGAGGCGCAACGGGTCAAGCTTGCAAAGGAACTAGCCCGCCGGGCCACGGGGCGGACCCTGTATATCCTGGACGAGCCGACCACAGGCCTGCATTTCGACGACGTGCGCAAACTTTTGGAAGTGCTGCATACCCTGGTCGAGTCGGGCAACACTATGGTGGTGATCGAACATAATCTGGAGGTCATAAAGACCGCCGATTGGGTCGTCGATCTGGGCCCGGAGGGCGGCAACGGTGGCGGCCGTATCGTCGCCGAAGGCACGCCCGAGGCGGTGGCGGCGGTGGCGGATAGCTATACCGGGCAATATTTGGCGGAGCTGTTGGGTCGCCGCGCGGCCTTGCCCGCGCTCAAAGCGAAGCCGAAGGCAAAAGCGAAACCGGAGGCTCGTAGCAGTCAAGCGGCGGAAGCATAGGAATTACGGGGACACAATACTGCTATCGGCTGATATAAGTATTGTGTCCCCGTAATTCGTTAGGGAGTTCTGTAGATGCGTGGTGTTGCTGGCACAGGATTACGCTTGGGCATCGATGTGGGTGGCACCAACACCGATGCGGTGTTGATGGATGGCGGCCGGGTCGTCGCCTGGCACAAGGCGACCACGGGCCGGCACATTACCGACGCCATCGTCGCCGCTGCCGGCGCGGTACTGCAACAGGGCGGTGCCGCCCCGGACCAAATTAATGCGGTGATGCTGGGGACTACGCAATTCACCAATGCGGTGATCGAACGCCGCCGTTTGAACCCGGTCGCGGTGCTGCGTTTGGCGGCGCCAGCCACCACTGCCGTTCCGCCCATGTCCGACTGGCCGGAGGATTTACGCGCGGTTGTGGGCCACCATACTTACCTGGCCCGTGGCGGTTTAGAATTTGATGGCCGGCCTATTTCCGGCCTGGACGAGGCCGAGTTATGCGCCGTAGCCAAGGACATTCGCGGCCATGGTATCGGCGCGGTGGCCATTACCTCTGTGTTTTCACCCCTGGATGCGGAGATGGAGCACCGGGCCGAGGCCATCCTGCGCCGGGAATTGCCCCCCGAGACCTGCGTCATCACCCTGTCCCATCGCATCGGCCGCATCGGTTTGCTGGAACGGGAGAACGCGGCGATCCTGAACGCCGCCCTATCCGGCTTGGCAGGGGATGTGTTAGGGGCCTTCACCCGGGCCATTGATAATCTGGGGCTCACGGCGCTCCTGTATATCAGCCAGAACGACGGCACCTTGATGACGGCGGCGCACGCCGCCCGCTATCCGGTCCTGACCTTTGCCTCCGGCCCGACCAATTCCATGCGCGGGGCGGCGGTCCTGTCGGGCCTGGCCGATGCCCTGGTAGTCGATATCGGCGGTACCACTACGGATATAGGTTTGCTGTTGGATGGCTTCCCCCGCGAGGCCGCCATGACCGTGGATGTGGGCGGCGTGCGGACCAATTTCCGCATGCCTGATCTGCTGGCCCTGGGCCTGGGCGGGGGTAGTTTAGTCCGGAATGGCGGCACCTCTATTGGCCCGGATTCCGTGGGTTTCGAACTGCAGCAACGTGCCCTGGTGTTTGGCGGCGATACTTTGACCCTAAGCGATATGGCCGTGGCCGCGGGACAAATGGCACTGGGCGATAGAGCAAAGGTGGCGGATCTGGATGGCGTGGACTTGGCGCTGGCCCGGGCCGCCACGATGATTGAGGGGGCCTTGGAGCGGGTGCGCCCCAGTGCGACCCGGTTGCCGGTGATCCTGGTGGGGGGCGGTGCGCCCCTGCTGGGCGGCGATACCATCGGCGGCGGCCAGATAGTGCGGCCGGTGCATAGCCAGGTGGCCAACGCCATCGGCGCCTCCATCGCCATGGTGGGTGGCGAATGCGACCGGATCTTTTCCCTGGATGGGCTTAGCCGCGCCGAGGCGGTGGCGGCGGCGACGGACGAGGCCAAGGCCCTGGCGGCGGAGGCGGGCGCGGACGTCGCCTCCATCAGGGTCGTCGAGATGGACGAGATCCCCTTGAGCTACATGCCCGGCAACGTCACCCGCCTGCGGGTCAAGGCTGTCGGCGACCTTGCGGCCGCTGGCGGATGATCCAGATTACGCTCGATGATCTGGACGATATTGCCCTGGGCGCGACCTTTCTGGGCACGGGCGGCGGCGGTGACCCCTATATCGCGACCCTGATGACCCGGCGCGCCATTGCCGCCAACGGCCCCGTCACCATGCTGTCCCTGGACGAGCTGGCCGACGATACCTTGGTCTTCTCCTGCGGAAATCTGGGCGCGCCCACGGTAGCCATTGAAAAAATCATGGGCGCCGATCAGCCCCCCAACGCGGTTCTGGCCTTGGAAAAACACCTGGGCCGCCCGGCGGATGCGCTGTTGGCGTTCGAGGCCGGGGGCTCAAATTCCATGATGCCGATCTACATCGCCGCCATGCTGAACCGTCCCATTGTGGACGCAGACGGCATGGGGCGGGCCTTTCCGGAACTGCAGATGGTCACCTTTTCGGTCTACGGCGTCCCCAGCGCGCCCATGGCCCTGGCCTCGGAACATGGCGACACCACCATTCTGGATATCGACGATGATGCCCGCGCCGAATACATCGCCCGAGGCATCGCCATCCGCATGGGCGCGCGGTCGGCCATGGCCGCCTATCCTATGGACGGCATAACCGCGCGCCGGGTGGCCATTTCCGGCACCACGTCCTTGTGCCAGGCTATTGGCGACGACCTCAGGCAATCACGGGCGCAAAACCGCGAACCATTCGCGGCCCTGATCGAGATGCTGGCCGGCACCCATTACGGCCATGCCAAGGTGCTGTATACGGGCAAGGTCGCGGATCTGCTACGCGAGACCAAGCGCGGCTATGCCATCGGGCAGGTTACCATCGAGGCGCAGGACGGCGGGGCGGCGCTGGAGATCGAGTTTCAGAACGAATTTCTGGCCGCCCGCCAGGGCGGTACCCTGCGCGCCATCGTCCCCGACCTGATCTGCATTCTGGATTCGGAGATGGCGCAGCCAATCACCACGGAACGCTTGCGTTATGGACAGCGGGTCACGGTGATGGCGGTTTCGGCCCCGCCGATCATGCGCACGGACAAGGCCCTTGCCGTCTTCGGCCCGGCCGCGTTCGGCCTTGCCGAGCCGTTCGTGCCGGTCGAACATCTGGATTAGGGAATCCACCTTGGGCAGACCCCTCGCCACGGCCGTCAAGGCATTGCTGACATTGTTGACATTGCTGATATTGCTGGCGCTGTTGGTCGCCGCGATGGGGCGGGAGAAGTCCTTAGAAGTGGTCTTCGGCACGATCAAGGTCCATGTGGTCGACTTTCCAAGTCTGGTGCTAACCCCGAACCCGAACCAATTCCTGGTCTGCCCGGCCGATTATTGCGCCGCCAAACCAAACCTGATCAGCCCCATATTTGCCGTGCCGGCGGATCAATTGCGGACCCGTTGGATCGCGATGATCGCCGCCCAGCCCCGCATCGAAGCGGGCGCGGTGGACGAAGGCGCCCTGCAATACGACTTCGTCCAGCGCAGCGACCTCATGCGCTATCCTGGCAGCATCACCGTGCGTTTTATTCCCCTGGACAGGGGCCGGTCGACCCTTGCCGTCTACAGCCGCTCCCACTATGGCCGCAATGACTTTGGGGTCAACGAAGCCCGTATCCGTGCCTGGCTTGCCGCACTCGGCAGGTAGTCTGAAAATTCATTACCCGCGGCGCTCGTGGTAGGCGAGGAAAAGCCCGGCGGCGATGATCACCATCGCGCCCAGCCAGGTTGCGGTGCCGGGCAGGCTGCCAAACACGATCGCGCCGGCCACTGCCGCGCCCAGTATTTCGGTATAATTGAACGGCGCGATGATCGAGGCCGG
>CAUZBE010000138.1:0-7672 GCA_963577885.1 Alphaproteobacteria bacterium | reverse complement strand
CCGACTATAAAATCCCCAGATACGTCGATATCGTCGCTGACTTCCCCCGCACCTCCACCAATAAAATCCAGCGCTATCTGTTGCAACAGGACGCCCTAGCGAGGTTTGATTAGGACGATCGAACGGACCGTCCGATGCTATTAACTAGCTGCAAAACTATTCAGGGCCTTTCGCCTTCCCGACGCCATCGACTATCTGCTACACTCGGATGAGTCGGCTGGATGGATCGGACGGGCAGGAACCGTACTGGGAGCAATTGACATGAAGCGTTCTTCGCGATTGCGGCAATTGATGGATCGAAGCGTCGTGCTGGCGCCGGGTGTTTACAACGCGTTGTTCGCGAAAGCGGTCGAACACACCGGGTTTGATGCGATTTATGTTACAGGCTTTGGCACCGCGGCGCGGTACGGATATCCCGACGTAGGACTAATTACTCAGACTGAGATGGTGCAAAACCTTCGGCATATTTGCCGCGCAACGACTATTCCAGTCGTCGCCGATGCGGATACCGGGTACGGCAACATCATCAACGTCCGCCGCACGGTACGTGAATACGAGCGCGCCGGCGTCGCTGGCTTGCACCTCGAAGACCAGGTGTTCCCAAAGAAATGCGGATTCATGGAAGGTAAGGCCGTCATTCCGCTGGAGGAGCACACACAGAAGATCCGCGCCGCCCTCGACGCGCGCACCGATCCGGATACCGTCATCATCGCCCGCACCGACGCGTTGGCACCGAATGGATGGGAGGACGCCTTGGCCCGTGCGCGCGCCTATCGCGAAGCTGGCGCCGACCTCGTTTTCGTCGACGGCATCCGCACCCTGGAAGAATTGAAAATTTACAGCCGCGAACTGGCCCAAAAAGGTGTTCCTTGTCTCTACAATGGCGGATTAGTGACCGCCGCGGATGCCGAGCGGATGGGCTTCAAAATACAGATCCTGGCGGGGCTGGCGCTCGGCGCGGTATTTGTCAGCGCTACGGCGGCAATGCAGGAACTGAACAGCAGTGGCTCGACCCGGCAGACCATCGCTCAATTCGGCCCGCCGGGCGAGGGCGAGACCGTGAATGATATCTTGGGCGTGCCCGAGGTTTACGAACTTGAGCGACGTTACGAAGCATCCGCCGAAGAGGAGCAGGCCCGATGAGCAGCCCTGGCGCGCAACTAAGAGATGCGATGGCGAACGGCATGGTTTTGGCCCCGTTCGTCTACGACGGGTTCACCGCGCTCGTCGCCGAAGGAAAAGGCGCAAAGGCGGTCTACATGACGGGCCACGGAACTTCGGCTCAGATTGGCTTGCCGGACGTGGGCCTTACCAGCATGGCGGAAATGGTCGGCAATCTGGGCTACATCGCCAACGCCGTGGGGGTTCCGGTGATCGCCGACGCCGATACGGGCTACGGCAACGCCCTCAACGCCCAGCGCACCGTGCGGGAGTACGAGACGGCGGGCGCGGCGGCCATGCATCTGGAGGATCAGGTTTTTCCGAAACGGTGCGGGTTCTTCGAGGGTAAGCGTTGCGTACCCTTGGCCGAGCATGTGCAGAAAATACGGGCCGCCCTGGATGCGCGCGCCGATCCGGATCTGGTGATCATCGCCCGAACGGATGCGGTGGCGCCGAACGGCTGGGAGGACGCGATCCGACGCGCCGAGGCCTATCGCGAAGCCGGTGCGGACGTTGTTTTCGTCGACGGGATCAGAACCCTTGACGATATGGACATCTATACACGTCGACTGGTGGAGCAAGGCGTGCCCTGCCTTTACAACGGTCAACTTCTACCCGCTGGTGACGTCGCGACGCGCGGGTTCAAGATAATGATTACCGGCGGTGGGCACGCGCTATCATACGCGGCGGTGTGCCAAGCACTACTGGAGCTGAAGCAAGGCGGCGGTGGCGAGGGCCGGGACCTCGAGCGGTTCAACGAGATGACGAGTTTGTTGGGATTGCCCGAGATTTACGAGCTGGAGCAACGCTATTCTACAGATTAGCTAGAACAACGATCTAACGCGGCCGAACAACCAACAGATAGGAGACCGCCATGGGTATGACGATTGCCGAGAAAATTCTTGCCGCCCATGCAGGTGCTGATACCGCCACACCAGGGCAGTATCTGTGGTGCAAGGTGGACGCGACAAGCGGCCACAGGCTGCCAGACCTAGAGGCGCTGGGGGTCGACCAGGTTTGGGACCCCGACCGGGTGTTCATGGTCGACGATCACCAGGCGCCGCCGCCGACCATTGCGGTCGCGAACCAGGTCAAGGAACTGCGCCGCCTAATCAAGAAATATCAGATCAAAAATTATTTTGAATATGGCCGCGGTGGTATCCTGCATCAGGTGTTCGCGGAGCACGGCATGTACGCGCCCGGCGATCTCGTCGCGCAGTGTGACTCCCACTCGACCTCGGGCGGCGTGTTCAATGCGTGCGTGACCAACGCGAACCTCGACGCGGTGCATGTGCTCGCCTTCGGTGAGCTTTGGTTCCGGGTGCCCGAGTCGGTGCGTGTGGTCCTAAACGGCACTCTTCCAGCCTGGTGCGTGGGCAAGGACGTCATCCTCAAGATCGCAAGCGAACTCGGCACTGATTACGGTCTGTACAAATCTATCGAATACGTGGGTCCGGTAGCCAGTCAGATGAGCCTGGCGCAGCGTTGGACCATCTGTAACATGGGCGTCGAAGTCGGCGCCAAGTTCGCGATGTTTGAGGCCGATGAGAAGACCGATGAATTCCTTGCCGAACGCGTTAACCGCCCATACAAGCACGTTACGGCTGATCCGGATGCCTCCTACGAGGCCGAGTACGAGTTTGATCTGAGCGATCTGACGCCGATGGTGGCGCGGCCCGGTGACCCTGGAAACGGAGTGCCAGTCGAATCAGTCAAGGCCGAACGGGTCAAGGTCGATCAGGCATTTCTCGGCTCGTGCACCAATGCGCGCCTGGAAGATCTGGAAGTTGCGGCGCGGGTTTTGAAAGGCAGGCAGGTTCACCCTGACGTGCGCATGTTAGTCAGCCCCTCTTCCCAGGAGGTATTTGGCGAGGCGCTCAAAGCCGGATATCTTGAGACGTTGTTTGAGGCCGGTGCGCTGATTGAACATTCGACCTGCGGACCCTGCTACGGCGGACATCTCGGCGTGCTTGGCGATGGCGAGACCTGCATATCGAGCAGCAACCGCAATTTCCGGGGCCGCATGGGGAGCCCACTCGCCAATGTGTGGCTGGCGAGCCCGGCCACCGTCGCCGCGTCTGCAATCGCGGGTGAGATTGTGGACCCCCGGGAATATTTGTGACGTAGGCGAAAGGAGCGAGGCAATGGAAACGATACGAACCGGCCGCGTTTGGAAGTTCGGCGACCACATCAGTACGGACCTAATGATGCCGGGCCACCGCGTGCTCACGAACCCGGACCTATCGGTCGAGGAAGCGGCAAAATTCTGCATGGAGGCCAACCGGCCCGGCTGGGCGGAGGGGGAGGTGCAACCAGGCGATATCCTTGTCGCCGGGATAAATTTCGGCTGCGGATCCTCCCGCAACGGATCCCAATCGTTAAAGGCCCTCAACATTGCAGCCGTATTGGCTGAATCCGTGTCCCGCATCCATCTTCGGAATGCGGTCAATTCCGGGCTGCCTACATTGGTTGCGCCCGGCATTACCAGTTTCGTCGAGGAGGGGCAGAGCCTCGAGGTGAATATCGTCACCGGCGAGGTCAAAAATCTCGATACAGGCGCCGTACTTCAAGCGGAAGCCTGGGAGGAAGGCACGCCGCCCCATGATATTTTAATGGCCGGCGGGCTCGACGCATATATGAAGGCCAAATTGAAGGAACGCGGTCTCGTTTCCACCTAACGTGGGAGCCGACGGTAAACGCAGACAGCCAGGCTGCGTCACGTGGAATTGGGAAAATTAGGCTGGTTAGCCGACCGTGCCGATAAGCCTATCCCTTTGGCTACGGGCTGATAGGCGATATATGGCGATCCGCGCATGCAGAGAAATTTTGCCTTCCTTGCTCTATCTTCGGTGAGGTGGCAAAATCCAACTCTCGAAGTGTGCTCTTTAACTGGACACCTTGGCGTTGAGACATGACGCCGCCGCACTGTTGGTCCGGTCAATGAGATTGGGCGCGCGCCCAGTCACAACAATCATTCAAGGAGATTGCCATGAAACTTTATTATGACCCTATTACAGTGAACTGCCGCAAGGTCGTTGCGGGCCTCGACCTGATTGGCGCCAGCTATGACGACGAATTGCTGAACTACTTTGGCGGCGACCACAAGCTACCGGCATATAAGGAAATTAATCCCAACGGCGAGTTGCCGGCGCTAGTGGATGATGATCTGGTGCTCTGGGAATCTAATGCCATTCTCGTCTATGCGAGCGAAAAGCTGGGCAACAAAACCGCCTACCCGACCGACCCCAAGATACGTGGCGACATCACGCGCTGGCTGTTGTGGGAATCAAGCAAATGGTTTGCCGGCTGCTACACCTATTTGGTGGAAAACGTCGTAAAGCCGATCCTTGATGATAAACCGGACACTGACTTACTTGCCGCACACGCGCCAACGTTCCATGGCCAGGCGTCAATTCTGGAGGCGCGTCTTGAAGGCCGCGACTGGCTTTGCGATGACCACCCAACGATCGCCGACATCGCAGTGGCGGCGCCGATGCATTTGCATGGCGCACAAAAATTGCCGCTTGAGACCTACCCCAACATCCGGGCCTGGATAGCACGGGTTGAAGCCTTGCCGTGCTGGCAGAAATCTGACCCGATCCCGCATATCCCGGCAGAGCTGCTGGCAAAACTCGCATAGCGCAATTCGCGCTACATCATGACGTCGTTACGGCAGTTGATAACAAGTTCGGCGATCGATGCCTTGTTGGATAAGGCGAGCAGGGTTAGCACGACTTCCGCGATGTCAGCCGGCTCGATCATCTGGTCGTAGGCCATGGTCTCCACGTTTGTCGTCATATCGGTGGCGACATAGCCAGGACACAAAGCCGTGCAGCGTACGCCGTCGTCCCAGCCGGCATGACGGGTCGCGTGCGACAGGGCCACAGCAGCGAATTTTGTCATTGAGTAACCGATGCCGCTGCCATAAACCGCTTTCCCGGCAAGGGAAGACACGTTGATGATGCGTCCCGCGCCACTACGACGCAGGTGCGGCAGCGCCGTGCGGGTCATCGACAACGGCGCCTTCACATTAACCCCCCACATACGGTCCAGCGCATCGTCATTCTCGTCCTCGACGGACACGTCTTCGGCAATGCCGGCGTTGTTCACTAGACCGTCTAGGCGACCGAACCGTTCCACCGTCGCACCGACCCATTCGCGATGCGTCGCCTGATCCTCTGCGTCATAACGACCCGTCAAAACGCGTTCCGCCGCCCAGCCGCTGGTGACGCCCGCGAGAGAAGCCGGGTTCCGGGCGCCCAGGCTCAGGTTGTATCCGCCATCATAGAGCGCCCCGGCGATGGCTAGGCCGATGCCTCGGTTGGCGCCGGAAATCATAATGACCCGGCCGTCGGGCGTTAACATGCGCGGATTCCTCTCATGGCAGCGTGCTGGTTCAGTCGTAGAGCGCCACGCAGCGCACCTCGATACTCCAGCGCTCGGATGCATTAGGTGGCGTGGTCGGATCCTCGAAGGAGCTGTGGAAACTAAAAGTACACGGTCCGTCCAGATCAGCCGCGTCGCCAGCGGCACCGTTGGAGCGGGCGAGCTTGCCAGCAGAGTCCCACTGTTTGATCAGCAATGCCTCATCACGGGTCAGGCCTGGGTACAAGTACCATTGATGACCGTCCGCGTGCTTGGCGAAGTAGTTCTCGCCGATGCGGTCGTGATAGTGAATTTCAAAGACGACCAGATCTTCGGGCCGCACGCTAGCCGCATCGCAGAGCGCCAACGGATGGGTCTCGACCGGCTCCTGCGCGATGTTCCGCCAAACATTGATAATCGCGAAACGGCCGCCGGATAAAATCTGTTCGATCTCTGCTGGGTCGAGCAGCGAATCTCCTTCGGACAGCAGCGTACGCAGGGTGTCGTTAACGCCCGGTGGTTGCGCCAGATCGCGCAGCCGCTGCGGCGCGCTTGTCAGGGTGTAGTCGCCATGCACGAGGTGTGCCGGACCTTGCACCTGCTGGCCACCCTTGATGCGCTGTTTGCTTTCCTTCCCGGCGGCCGAACGTACATTGTGGTCGAACGCAGCGACGACGCGCGCGCCGGTCGCCTCGCGTACGATCTCGGCGCATTGTGGATAGTAGGTCCCCACCACCTGATGGTGGCTGAAAAAATCGAGGTCCGGTGTCACCAGGGGACGCGCTTGCAATTCGAAGCCATTTTGCGTGAGTGTACATGGCATGGTTGCCTCAAAATGCCGGGCATCATGTACCGGCATCCACCGCGCTTCGAGATCAACCCCTTCCCGTTCGGCGTCGCTACCATTCTCGTCGCGGCGCGTGAGCACCTTACCATTACGATAAAGCGAATGCAGCGCGGACGCCGTCATGTAGTTGAATGATCCCACGCGGACCGCTGTCGCGACCGCCCTGCTGACTGTGTCTGACGCCAAACTCATGGCTGGACCTATCCCCCTCACGTGTGCGCGGCATGCTCTGTAAGAGAACGAGCTGAACCCAACTGTGAATGCTACGTCGCTTTCTTAACGCGAGCATAGGCAATCTATTCCGGCTAGGAAAGCACGCTATCGGAGGGCGGACCCGAAACCGCCGTTTTGGGCTGGCACCAATAGAAAATTCTCAGCTTTGATAAATTTTCCAATTTTGGCACAATGATATCTAGAACAATGGTCTTGGGCGCCGCTGCCAGCCAAGGTCGGGGCGCCCACGACATTCATGATGACCTCGGGGCTTGGATCACCGGCCAAAACGGCTGCGCCGCCGGCCAGGATAGATGCGCATCCCGACGATGTCGGTCGAAATATTGGAAGGCAGCAAGGGATTATGACGACAGTTCACGAAGCAGGCGTACGAACCGCTAAGGCCCCGGCCCTGGATTTCGATGCCATCGTAATCGGAGCGGGAATGTCGGGGATGTACCAGCTATACCGTTTGCGGGAACTAGGCCTGCGGGTGCGTGTCCTGGAGGCGGGAACCAGGGTCGGCGGGACCTGGTATTGGAACCGCTATCCGGGCGCCCGTTTCGATTCCGAGAGTTATTCCTATGGCTATTCCTTTTCGCAGGAACTGTTAGACGAATGGGATTGGAGCGAGCACTTCTCCGGTCAACCGGAAATCGAGCGTTATTGCAACCTTGTCGCCGATAAATTCGACCTGAACCGGGACATTGAGTTTTCCGCACGGGTCGTCTCCGCCGTCTATGATGAGACTGGTCAATTCTGGACGGTCAGCCTTGCGGACGGTACCCACTATCGTGCCCGCTTCATGATCACGGCCATCGGATTATTGTCAGCGCCAACCATGCCGCGCTTCGAGGGCATTAGTGATTTCCAGGGCCCGTGGTGTCACACCGGGCTCTGGCCAAAGGAGGGCATCAGCTACGAGGGCAAACGCGTCGCGGTGATCGGCACTGGCGCCAGCGGCGTGCAGGCGATCCAGGAGATTGCCAAAACCGCAGGGCAACTCACGGTCTTCCAGCGCCGGCCCAATTGGTGCACGCCGCTTCACAATCGGCCTATTTCCAAGGAAGAGATGGCTGAGATCCG
>CAUZBE010000137.1:0-7674 GCA_963577885.1 Alphaproteobacteria bacterium | reverse complement strand
GTCACCACCTTCAAGCAAGGCCAATCGGCACAGGACGCCATGGAAGCTGCGGATCAGGCCATGTATGCGCAGAAAAACTCACTGAAGGCCCGACAAGGATGATGGCGTGGATCCAGTCAAGGGAGCCGCAAACAGGGCCGCGTAATAATTCGCGAATATTAGGGCACTAAAATTCAGGCAATTATGTCCGGCACCAAATGCGCTTCCAGACGAGAAATCAAATCACGCAGCACCAGCTTACGCTTTTTCATGCGCCGCAGCCGTAATTGGTCAAAGGTAGATTTCTCAATCAGGGACGCAATTGCGCCATCCAAATCGCGATGTTCCTGCAACAATGTAATAATTAGTGCTTCAATTTCGGTCTTTTCCAAGCACCTGCATTCCTCTGTCGCGGCGTTTGCGCACCGATATATATCTGCCTGGAACCAACTTAGCACAACTCAGCCCGGTATTCTTGCCGAGGATTCGTTTTGATATTTGAATAGGGAATCCCAATTTTCTTAGGAGGCAAAGTGTGTGCGAAGAGACTAAGATTGAAGAGTTACGCGCTAGTCACCATGTTTTGGACGATAAAATCGTAGCGGCAAATACTCGAATTTTGCCAGATGAAATGAAAACTAGCGCCCTTAAAAAGGAAAAGTTGAAGATTAAGGACCTCATACGGCAGCTCGAAGCAAACGGCTAAATTCTGTCGATAGGATCCACCACGGTAGCATTGCGGGGCAAGTGATGATCCTGTCCGCGTCAAATCGCTTGCTTTTTTCCTATTTCATTCCCATTTTGGCGCTCTTCACGGTGCAACCAAGGGATAACTGATGGCGAAAGAGGAATTACTGGAATTTCCGGGCACGGTTATGGAACTGTTGCCCAATGCGATGTTTCGTGTCGTGTTGGAAAACGAGCACCAAGTTCTGGCCCATACCGCGGGCAAGATGCGCAAGCACCGGATCCGGGTGCTGGCTGGCGACAAGGTCCTGGTCGAGATGACGCCCTACGATCTTTCCAAGGGCCGGATCACTTACCGTTACAAATAAACTGACCGCCATGGCGCGCGAGAATTAGCCATGATTCTGCGATGAATTCGCCGCCCGGCCTGGTACTGGCGTCCGCTTCGGCACGCCGCCTAAAATTGCTGCGCCAAATTGGCCTGCAACCTCATTTGGTCATTGCCGCTGAAATAGATGAAACGCCGTGGCGCAACGAAACCCCACCGCAACTGGCCCGTCGTTTGGCGCAGAGCAAGATGGCCCAGGTTCACGGTCAGGCGCCTGGTAATTACGTTCTAGGTGCCGATACGGTGGTGGCCGTCGGCCGCCGTATTCTGCCCAAACCAATTGACAACGAAGAGGCGCGCCGCTGTTTGGAGCTATTGTCGGGGCGGCGTCATCACGTCTATACCGCCGTGGCCGCAACTGCGCCCGAGGGCCCGGAACGTATGCGTCTGGTGGACAGTGTCGTGGCCTTCAAGAGGCTGACAACGGGGGAGATCGAGTGGTATCTGGCCAATGACGAGTGGTGCGGCAAGGCTGGTGGCTATGCCATACAGGGGCGGGCAGCCCGGTTCGTGCGATTTTTGCGCGGCTCCTACTCAAACGTTGTCGGCCTGCCCCTGTTTGAAACCGCCAACCTATTGGAAGGCCTGGGCTATCCGGTGCTGGGCGGCGCATCCTTTGCCCAAGTGGCGAGGTCCGAATGATAGAAGAAATCCTCATCAATGCCGGGCCACGCCGCCATCGAATTGCCTTAGTTCAGGGCGGGCGGTTGGTGGAACTGTACCTGGCCGAACGCAGCGCGCGCCTGCCTGAACGTATCATCTTGGGGAGGGTAAGCACGGTACAGGGTGATCTCGACGCCGCATTCATCGATATTGGCGAGGGTCGTGACGGTTTGTTGCCGGCCCGCGATGCCGCCGTCAAACGGGGTACGCCCATTGGGCGCGCGGTGCAGGAGGGGCAAAGCCTGCTGGTTCAGGTCAAGCGCGAGGCCGAAGGCGAGAAGGGGGCAAAGTTAAGCGCCCGGCCGCGGCTGGCGGGGCGGGCCCTGGTATTGCTACCTCAGGGTCAGGATATCGTACTGTCGGGCCGAATCACGGATGCGGGGCAACGCCGCCGTCTGCTGTCTGCCGCGAAATTCATTCAGGGAGACAAAGCTGGTGGTCTAATCCTGCGCCGTGCCGCGGCGGGAATAGATGACGGCGCCCTGGAACGGGAATCGGACGATCTTTGGCAACGGTGGCAGGCGATTCAAACGGCGGCGCATTCGGCACGGCCGCCAAAACTGTTGGACCCAGGCGATGATCCCCTGAACGTCATCCTGCGCGAATATTTGAGCCCATCCCTGCGGCGCATCCGTCTTGATAAGGGTAATCTGGCGGCCAAACTTGGCCGGATCTGGGGGGCGGGGCATGATGCTGGCCCGGTCATCGAATTGCAAGGTGAAGCGGGGCCGTTGTTTGGCGAACATGATCTGGAAGCGCAGATCGAAACAGCCCTGGCCCACCACGTGGCTTTGCCGTCGGGCGGCCGGATCATCATCGAACATACCCAGGCCCTGACCGCCATTGATGTAGATTCCGCCCAGCACCATGGCGCCGGCGATCCGGCGCGTTTGGCGCGGGAGACCAATACCCAGGCGGCAAGGGAAATCGTGCGGCAACTGCGCCTGCGCGAAATCGGCGGGCGGGTGGTGATCGACTTTATCCCCATGCAGGGCAAGGGCCAGGTTGCGGCCCTTTTGCAAAAACTGCAGGGCTGGCTGGCGGACGACCCCGGCCAGGTGCGTCTTGGCCAGATGTCGGAAATGGGCCTGGTAGAATTGACCCGCCGCCGCAGCCAGCCGGCCCTGGCCCTGCGCCTAGGCGAGGTTTGTTCCTTGTGCCAAGGGAGCGGTCTGCGCCCCACGGCTCGCGCCGTCGCCGATAATCTTCTAGACCGTATTTTGCGAGAAGCCGATGCTGCCAAGGGCAGGGCGTTAGCCGTGCGCGCGTCGCCGGCGGTGGTCGCGGATCTGGGCGGTGAAAAAGGTGATATACTGACCAGGCTGGCCAAGGACTGGGGCTGCCGGGTAGAACTGACGGCGGACGCGGCCCTGGCCCTGGAGCAATTAGAGATTACGGCTCTATGATGACGACGCCAAAGAAAATTGGTACTTGTGCAAATTGCGGCAAACCTGCCGCAGCCGAATACATCCCCTTCTGCTCCCGCCGCTGCGCCGATATTGATTTGGGCCGCTGGCTCAATGAAAGTTATACCATCCCCGCCGTCGATCCACCGGACGAGTGGAGCGAAGAGTAAAAAGCCAGCCGCGCCGCTTAACACCACGGATTGGTAAAATATTGAATTATCGGCGCTTATGCCGGCACGTGCCGGTCGAGGGCAGCGAACAGGCGGTCAATATCAGCCGCGTCGTTGTGCAGGTGCGGGCTGATGCGGATCGAGGGGCCACGCGGCGCCACGAAAACATTGTCCGTTGCCAGCGACGCGACCAAACCGGCAGGTACACCCCCGGGCGGGGTGACGCCGATGAAGTGGCGGGCTCGGTGTTCGCGCGGCGGGTGGGCGTAGCCGCGTTGGCCCGCCTCGTCGGCAATTTTATCGGTCAAAATACCCAGGCTGTCCTCGATCTCGCCGACGCCCCAGGCAAGCAGTTGCTCCATCGCGGCGCAGGCCATGGGCAACAGGGTCAGGTTGGTGCGTTCACCCATATCGTAGCGGGCCGCGTCCCGGCGCAAGGCCGCGCTGTAGGTGCCCTGTTGTTGTGCCGGGTCGTGGTTGCCGTTGTGCAGTTCAAGTGGCCGGCCCTCGCGGCGCCCCGGCGCGGCGTAAAGAAACGCCAGTGAATAGGGTGACAACAACCATTTGTAGGCGGAACAGGCTAAATAATCCGGCTGTAGTTTTTCAACGTCCAGGCGCTGGGCGCCGACCGATTGGGTGGCGTCAATGACGAAAGCGGCGCCCATTTCGCGGCACCGGACGCCTACTGCTTCTAGATCCAATAGGCTTGCATCCATCCAATGACAGCCCGGCAACGCGGCGATTGCCGTGTCCTCGCCAATGGCGTCTAGGACCCGGGGCGTCCAATCGCCATTGTCCGGACGCGGCACTACGCGCATTGTAGCGCCCGCCCACGCAGCTTTCTCGACCCAGACATAATAGTTGGATGGGAACTGATCCTGCAGCACAACGATGTCCTGCCCCGCCGCCAGATCTAGGTTGGCCGCGGCCACGGCGATACCATAACTGGTGGCGGGCGTAACGGCGATGGCATCCTGCTCGGCGTTGATCAGGCGGCCGAACAGGGCCCGCGCCTGGTCCGCACCCGCCGCCAGTTCCGCTGCGTCAATTTCCCAGGTATGCACCCGCCGCGCCACCGCTCTACGCCCTGCTTCGGCGACCGACAACAGGTAGGGTGAAAAAGCGGCACAATTGAAATAGGCGATATTGCGCGGCACATCGAACAGGTGCCGTTGGCACTCAGGCATCAGTTTACTCCTAAATTGGTTCCGGCTAGGCGTTTCCGCCGTCGGTCGATGGCAGCCAGGGCGGACAACAGGCTGGTGCCCGCCGCCAGGCAAATGGTCTCGGCCACGATTCGGGCCGCACGGGCCAGCATTTCATCCCGTCTGACAATACCTCCATGTGGTCCCGGCTGAAGGCATATCCGACCGAGGTGGTCGCTGGAGCCTTGAAGCCCATATTGGTCAGTGTCTTCGCGGCGCCAATGTCCCAGGGATTGGGGATGACAAGGGTTTCCGGTCCTGCGTGCAGCGCGGCGAACGTCTCGGCTTTTCCATGTTGGTTCTAGCGTATGTTCAATTCTCCTCTTCAGCCTGAAAATTGCCTGCGTCATAGCGTTCGCCGATGGCCAGCATTTCCGGCGTTCCGATCAGGGCGTTCATCTCGTCAAAGTCAATCATCTGGTCCCGGAATGGCCCCGTATCGCCATGGCTTTGAAGGCTGGCGAGATAACGGCCCATCAAATGGCCCACGGCGCGAGCCAGGCCGCCGGGAAATATGGCGATGGAATAACCGATTTCCTGCAGCTCCCTCGCCGGCAGAATAGGGGTCTTGCCGCCTTCGACCATATTGGCCAAAAGTGGCACCTGGCCGCCCAGCCGATTGGTCACGGCGCGCATTTCCGATACGTCGCGGGGTGCCTCCACGAACAGAATATGGGCGCCTGCCTCGCGGTAGCATTCGGCCCGCGCCAACGCGGCGTCCAGGCTTTCCACCGCGATGGCGTCGGTGCGCGCCATGATCAGCGTATCGGCGCTATGCCGGGCATCCAGGGCGGCCTTGATCTTGCCGACCATTTCGCCTGCCGGCACCAGGGTCTTTCCGGCCAGATGACCGCAGCGTTTCGGTAGGCTCTGATCCTCCAACTGAATGACGTTGGCGCCATTCCGCTCAAACAGTTTAACCGTGCGGATAACGTTCAGGGCGTTGCCATATCCGGTATCGGCGTCCACGATCAGCGGCACCTGCACCCGCTCGCCGATGGCCGAGATAACGGCGGCGACCTCGTCCATGCCTACCAGACCCAGGTCTGGCCGCCCGAACCGGGTATAGGCAATTGAAGCGCCCGATAGATAAGCCGCCGAAAAGCCCGCCCGTTCCACCATTAGGGCGCCAAAGGCATCATAGATCCCCGGTACTAGGACGATTTCCGGGCCCTGTAACAGATCGAGAAGGCTGGGGCTGTTGGTCATGTTCGCTGTTCTCCTAACAGTTTAGCGGCGGCTTCGTTTACTTCCACTTTCCGCCCCCCGACTATATCCACGTTCGATGTCTTTGGTTAGGCTCCTTGCAAAACATGGGAGGTGATATCGAAACCGCGCCGCTTTTACAGGTCGAGAACCTACATACCTATTTCATGACAGAACGCGGCCTGGTCCGCGCCGTCGAAGGTGTGTCTTTTATCTTGGCGCAAGGCGTCACGCCGGAGCTGGTCGGGGGTCCGGCTGCATTGGTGCAATGCCAGCGATTTTTGGGACTTGCAATTTGATCTGTACAAGACCGCCAAGGAGGCCCTTGACAAGGCCGGCATTTCTATTCCCTAACCGCAACAGAACGTGCACATGTACCAGGCCGGCAGCCCGGACTAGAGATTTACTGATTTAGGCTGAACCAGCCTTTTCCCCGGTAAACCGTTGTTCGAAATCCTGCTGGATTATGCGTAATTCCTCGATCGCGGCGCCTATGTCGGAACTATCGATGATATTCACCTCCACGCGGTTGCCGACCTGATAAAGCAGCTGACGTTGATCGATGTGTGCCCTCGAAAGGAAGTCCTCAACCTTATAAGTTTGTACCGGTCGCACAAAGCCCTTGGGCGTGAATTGATCGGCCGGTTGGCATTTAACGTACTCGCTCACTAGGCTATGAGTGGTTTCGTCGATCAGGATAGAATCTGGATCGGCCATGGCTTGCAGGCGCGCGGCCAAATTTACGGGGCTGCCCAGAACAGTATAGTCCATCCGCTGTTCCGAGCCGAAATTGCCCACGGTACAATAACCCGTGGTGATACCCATACGCACATGCAGACCACGAGAAACACCCTGTTTTTGCCAAAATTTCTGTAATTCGGCCAGGCGTTTCTGCATACGAATGGCCATTTCGAGGGATTTCAGGGCGTCCGCAACTTCACCTTCGCTTTCAGGATCACCATAGAAGACAAGAATGGCGTCGCCAATAAATTTGTCGATGGTACCGCCGCAGTCCAGCGCGATCGATGACATTTCCGAGAGGTAGGAGTTGATTACTAGTCCTAGGCGCTCCGGCTCCAAAGTATCGCTTAAATCTGTAAACTGCACGATATCGGAGAAAAATACCGTCAAATTTTTCCGCGCATGGCCTGTGCGTTGCCCTGGCGCTTCCGAAAATATGCTTTGATAAATCTGTGGCGACAGATATTTGGCTAGCCTGTTGGCGAGATCTTCCATTTTACGGCTCTTTTCCTCGATAATTTCCCGGTCGCGTAGCTTGTCTTCCAAAAGCTGCTCCCGTTCTTTTTTGAGGTTCCATTCCGCCGTGCGGTCAACAAACTGACCCTGAACGCCGTTGAGATAGGAAAATGCGCTGTCCTGGGTGCGGGTGGAGAGGAGGGAAAAGACCCGCTCCTGGCCTTCGATCGTGATGTGGACCTCCGGTATTAGGACGGATCCCTTGTCGGAAATGGTCTCGACAAATTCATTTACCTGGACGCGGGAAACGCCCAGTTGTTCCAACACATGGGGAAAATAGACATTCGTAACATTGCCAAGAATGGGAAAAAAACTTTGGAAATTGCCGTTGACCTTTTGTACTTCCAAACGGTCATTGGCGAAGTAGGCAGCGGTTATGGCATTTTTAAAATTAAAAAAACTCAAATCGACGATATTGCCTTGGTTGAAAAAGTCCTCGATTTTCATAAAGCGAATTCCCCAATTTAGAAATCAGCGGCCCTTGTCCCTGAGGTAATCTTACATTGTTGGACTGCTTGGCAGCCTGTTTAATGTGTATACCGCTGTTTGATCACGCCGCCCAATTCTTCTTCATATTCAAATCGATTCATTCACCGATTACGCGTTCAGCGACAAAGCCGAAGGTCAACTCATGCAGATAGACTGCTTCGTATTTTAGGCTGCGACACAACCGCTCGATGAAAATATTGCCCAGGTAGCGGCCCCGGTTATCC
>CAUZBE010000136.1:0-7727 GCA_963577885.1 Alphaproteobacteria bacterium | reverse complement strand
CCAAGCGACACAAACCGGGGCGAATTCGCCGGGCACGGCTTGATCCACGATGCCTTTTACTTGAGCATGGGAATTCGCCAATGACTACGTTTTTTAGTGTTATAAACTGATCTCGTAGTGACTGATGTTTATCCCCTTGGAACATTTCTGGAGCACCCCGATGAACCAACGTCCGCCCGCTTTCCGTGGTATCCGCCACATCGCCTTTAAGGTGGAAAACCTGGAAGAGTGCGAAAATTTTTATATCGATGTGATGGGTATGGAGCTTCTCTATCGCGCCAACGACAACCTAGTTTATCTGACCTGCGGCAACGACAATCTGTCCCTAGCCCGCGCCAATGGCGAGCCAAAAGACGGCGGCGTCTTCGATCACTACGGCTTCATCGTGGAGAGCAAAGCAACGCTTGATGCCTGGCACGACTATTTTAAGTCAATCGATGTGCCTGTGCTGGACCAACCCCACGATCATGCGGACGGCGCGCGCAGTTTTCACATCAAGGACCCGGCCGGAAGCGTCATCCAACCGATCTACCATCCCGCGATCTCGGCGCAACAGTTCGGCTAGAGCCACAGAAAACGGCCGCCGGCCTGCGTCTCCGGCCGCCACCGCCAATTCCCTGGCAAAATGCGGTTGACCTTTGGATCAAAGGTTTCATGATCAAAATTCCAGCCTTTGGAATCCCGGACTACCGCAATCTGTGGGCGGGCGCGGCGTTCAATCAACAAGGGATGAGCGGCGAACAGGTGGTGTTGGGGCTGCTGGTCTACCAGTTTACCCAATCAACGGCCTGGGTTGGGGTGATGCTGGCGGTCTATTTTCTGCCCTTCTTCATCTTTGGCATTGTCTCCGGCGCGGTGGCGGACCGGCTCGACCGCCGCGCTTTGCTGCGCCGGGTCGAGGCGCTGATCGCCATGAACATGGTCATCTTCGCCGTCGTCCTGGCGCTGGATCTGGCGGCGCTTTGGGTGGTTATCGCCTTTACCTTGATATCGGGCGGCCTGCGCGCACTGCATCAACCGGCGCGCTTGAGCTACGCCTACGATATTGTCGGCGGCGACAAGGTTGTCTCCGGCCTGGGACTGTTGAATTTGGGCTCACGCGCCGGGCAATTGATCGGCGCCCTGGCCGCCGGCGCCGTGATGGACCGACACGGCGGCTCTGCGTCCTTTCTTATCCTCGCATCGGGCCATGGGCTTGCGTTCCTGTTCTTTTTACGTCTGCGCACGGCGGGCCAGGCGGCCGTGACCGCGCAGGTGCCGATGGGTCAGAACATCCGCGAATATATCTCGGAGTTGCGGGGCAACCGCCTCCTAGTGATGTTGCTGGCGGTGACGGCGGCGGTGGAGATTTTTGGTTTTTCCTTCGCGACGGCCCTGCCGGAACTGGCCACCACGCGGCTGCAAATCGGCGCCGGTGGCCTCGGCATGTTGCATGCCGCCCGCGCCATAGGTGGGATGATCGCCGGCCTGGCGTTGACTTTCATGGGCGCGCTGCAGCGCCGTGGGTTGGCCTATATCGGGGTTATTTTCACCTTTGGCGCCTCTCTGATGCTGGTTTCGGCTGACAGTCCCTTGCTGGCCACATTGGCGGCTGTTGCCTTCATCGCGGTGGCGGCGGCGGCATCCGATATTCTAACCCAGAGCATGATGCAGTTGGCGGTGCCGAACGCGCTGCGCGGCCGGGCGATGGGTGTGTGGGTGTTAGCGATCGGCTTCGGACCGTTAGGCCATCTTGAAATGGGCGGTCTGACGGAAACGGTTGGCCTTGGCCCCGCCTTGTTCACGAACGGCGCGGCGCTGCTCGTTGTCGGCGTTGTCGTCGCCATCGCCGTGCCGAGGTTGCGCCAATTGTAGTTCAAGTATAGGCACCCATTGAAAATGCCCGAAACGACATTAATCCTTCAAAATCGGTACCGGTTTCTCGGCTAAGGCCGCCAGGGTTTCGCCATGGGCCTGGGCCACCCCGCGCAAGGTGCCAGGCGCCACAAGGTATCCATCAGGCCAATTTTGTCGGGCTCTTTCGCGGAGATTAACTCGCCGTCGTTAAGCTCATCGGTGACGGCATTTTGGCGGAGTTAGGCAGCGTGGTCGACGCCGTGGAGTGCGCCATAAACCCCTGCAAAATTGGTTTGCAGAGTTCATCTCACATACTGTGATGCATGGGGATTCAATTATCTCCATGGGCCTGAAACCTCACGTAGGGGAAAGTCATCGAAGCAAATACAGTATAATGGACACTTACCCGTTTTGGCGCATCACTTCGGCGGCTTCGTCCATAATTGGTAAAATTTCGTCGGCCTTTGCCGCCGGAAGGCCGAATACCACACGATCAACTCCCGCGTCCGACATGCGTTTGATATCCCCGGGGTTTGTGGTCGTGCCAAATGCGGTAACTGGTAAATCATCGGGGTTTCTATCGGCTTCCGCCGCCATCTGACGAAATTTTGGTAACACATCAAGGAGGTCGATCCGTTCGGACACCGGCATCCACCCGTCACCATATGCGATAGCGCGCCTCGCGCTATGTGGAAAGGCCCCACCAACAAGAATTGGTGGGTGAGGTTTTTGGACGGGCTTGGGCCAAGTCATCATTGGACCAAAATCCACAAATTCACCGTGATATTCGGGTTTTTTTTGTGTCCAGATTGTTTTCATAGCTGCGATCCGCTCTTCCATCAGCTTGAAGCGGGTCTTAAATTCTGTGCCGTGATCAGCCATCTCATCTTCGTTCCAGCCACCACCAATACCGAATAAAAAGCGACCATCTGAAATGCAGTCAAGAGTGGCGACCTCTTTGGCCAACTGAATTGGATCGCGCTGGATAACTAGGCAAATACCAGTAGCAAGTTTGATGGTCTTGGTTACCGCTGCAGCCGCGGCTAGACCGACGAAAGGGTCCATAACGTCGTAATACATCTTCGGGAGGTCGCCGCCCGCTGGCCATGGTGATTTACGGGTTAGCGGAATATGTGAATGCTCTGGAAACCATAAAGATTCGAAACCCCTGTCTTCCGCTGCTGTCGCCAATTCCATTGGCGTCATAGAATAATCAGTAGTGAACATCATCACACCAAATTTCATAGCGTTACCTCTTCCATTGACGAGTTCGATTGCCTCTTCGCTGGCGCGCAAACGATAGCTCACCCGCAGGTCGCGTACCAGCAAAACACGCATCTGTATATCATGCTGAACCGTGTACAACCCGGCCCGTCCCGACCAGCCACCTTATTTCACATAAATAAAATGTTTATTTTAAGCGCGTAGTTAAACGGCGACGACACCAACTCAGAGGACCGACGGCATGGGTGATCAGCGCGGAGGCGAGCGCGAAGGCGCTGGCCGAAAAGAAATGTTCAAAGAACAAGGCCACGGTGGCCCGTGAGGCTATTGCAGAGGTGCTGGACGCACCGGCGCCGATGAACCTTACCGCCGCCATCCACCAGCGCGGTTGCAAAATGCTGCTGGAGATGGAGCGGATTGTCCTCGACCCCACCCAGCCGGTGACGGCACGCATCATTGCCGCCAAGGTCGTGCTGCTGTTCATGTTACCAAAACTGTCGGAACCAAGGGCCGCGCCCCAGGACAATGGCCATTTTTGTCGGCCCGCGCCACGCGAAATTTGGGAATAGCACGCAAACTGGGTATTATGGCGGCGCAAGACAGGTCGGAGGAAAGTAATTTCAAATGAAAGCAGTCATGTTGGCGGCCGGGATCGGCGCCCGGCTCGGTTCTAGTATCACGGAGCCTCCACCGAAGGTCTTGCTGCGCTTCGACGATAAATCATTGCTGGAGTACCATCTCGAAATCTTCAGGCAAATGGGCATCGACGAGTTGGTGCTTGGCGTCGGCTATAAACACCATGATGTTGAGCGTGAGATTGCGGCCTTGGGCGCACGGGACTTCATCCGAACGGTTTTCAACGAGGATTATCACGAAGGTAACATTGTCACCTTGTGGGCTCTGCGCGACGAATTGTGTTGCGGGGCTCCGGTCCTGCTCATGGATGCCGATGTTCTCTATGACGAAGGGCTGCTGGAGCGTCTGATTAACTCATCCCATAGGAACTGTCTGCTCCTCGATCGTGACTTCGAGCCGGGCGATGAGCCGGTCAAGATATGTGTCCGGAATGGTGAGATCGTCGAATTCCGCAAATGGCTGAGCACCGGGTTCGATTTCTGCGGTGAATCCGTGGGCATGTTCAAGCTATCAAGCGATGCGGCCCAGTTGATCATCGCGCAGGCCGAGCTCTATCTGGGCCAAGGCCGCCGCCATGAGCCCTACGAGGAGATGATCCGCGATGTGCTGCTGACATCGCCTCGGGGCACTTTCGCATTCGAGGATATCACCGGGTTGCCCTGGATCGAAATCGATTTTGCGGCGGATGTCGCTCGCGCCGAAACCGAGATCCTACCGCGTATCGTATCGGCGGCAAAAAAGCGCCGCGCTGCCACCGTGATCAAGGGGGACATGGACAGGGGTCCGGCACATGATCTATGATCGGCATTGACGCATCAGCAGCCATCCAAGTAGTTGCCGGGCTAATTGCCGCCGCCCTATACGCGGCGGCATATCTATCGTTCGTCCGCCTCCTGCGTTTTCCACGGAACTGGGTCACGCTAGGGCCCTCGGCGGTGGGAACGACAGGGCTTCTTGTGGCCCTTACCCTGGCCTGGGTGTCGTTATCGGGCCATGGCCTGGACACAGTCGGCCTGGCAGTATCGGCTGCCTTCATCATTGTCATATTTATCATTGTCGCTGCCCCGGCAATCGCCTTCCATC
Source organism: Alphaproteobacteria bacterium (assembly GCA_963577885.1). Lineage (GTDB taxonomy): Bacteria > Pseudomonadota > Alphaproteobacteria. The sequence goes on along the minus strand of CAUZBE010000136.1, from coordinate 2,948 downwards.
CGGCCAATCGAGGGGTGGAATTCCTGGCCAAACACGCTGGGCACGCAGGCTTGTGGCTGCTCGCGCCAGCGCTAGTAGCCGGCTTGGCGTTGCCGAACATCGAGCTGCAGGCGATGCTGGCGGCCGCCATGGTGATTGAAATATCGTGGTCCTTGCGCCAGCACTTGGCTGGCCGGCGACGGCAGCTCCATCCATTCAACGATAACGATTTGGCGGTCCTGGAAGCCCAGGCGGGCGGTGATCTTGTGGCCTTCCGTCGGCGCCATGGCATCCGCGAACTGGTGCTATCGGGGAACAATGTCAGTTGGAGGGGCTGTGGCAAAAATACGCCGCCCTGCCCCTTCAACCTCTACGTCAACCGTCTTGGCCTCAACACCGCGCCCTGTTGCCGCGAACACATGCGGGAAATTAGCCATTATGTTGCCGCCTGCCTCCGCGATATCGGAGCGGTACACTGGTTGGAGGGCGGCAGCCTGCTGGGCGCCGTGCGCGAAGGCGGTGAGCTTCTGGAATGGGAGGACGATATGGATATATCGGTTCTGCTAGACGCCGAGATGAGTTGGGATAGATTGTCCGCCGGGCTCACCGAACGCTGCACGAGGGATGGATTCTTCATCGATCTTTTCGAACGAGAAAGCCTCATAACGATCTCATTCGATACGCCAAAATTATGGCCCTTTCGCTGGGAGCGCTATCGCCTTCGCGGAGAAATACGGGTTGATGTAGCACTTTACCGACAGGCCATCAGCCACGGTGATCCGGTACTGGAGAGGCAAAGCTACAAGGGTGACATGCCGGCCACCGAAAGCGGCGGCTACGGCGTGCCGCAAGAGATCGTCCTGCCGACATCGACAATTGACTTCCTCGGCAGCACCTTCGACTGTCCCCATAAGCCAGAGGAATATTTGCGTGTCCTGTACGGTGATTTCGAAGACGTTGAATATACCTATGTCAATGCTGCCGCGGCCGAAACCCGGCGCCAAGCCGACATGGCCAAGTAGCGTGTTCCGGCACCAGAAACAGTCATTGAAATTCGCATGAGAAAGACAACGGAGAGCAAAACGGTGGAGAACGTCCTTTTCATCACGGCAGATCAGTGGCGGGGCGAATGCCTCTCGGCCCTGGGTCATCCGGTCGTGAAGACGCCGCATCTGGACGCCCTAGCGGGGATGGGCACATTGTTTCGCCGACACTATTCCCAGGCCACGCCTTGTGGGCCGGCGCGCGCCAGCCTCTACACCGGCCTCTATCAGCACAATCACCGCACGGTGACGAATGGCACGCCGCTAGACGACCGTCATGCCAATATCGCGCTCGAGGCCCGCAAGGGGGGCCATGATCCCGCTCTTTTTGGCTATACCGATATCGCCGCCGACCCGCGCGGCCGAGACCCGGGCGATCCCGAACTCAGGACGCGGGCCGGATTATTGCAGGGGATGACGCCGGTGGTCCGCATGGACGCCGATTATCTGCCATGGAAAAATGCGTTGCGGCAGCGGGGATATGAGGTCGATGACGACCCACGCTCACTTTTCCGGCCCAACCGGGAGGGTGTCGACCCGAGCCGGGGCAGCACCTTCGCACCGACCTGGTACCAGGCGGAAGACAGCGGCGCCGCCTTTTTAACCGACGAGGCGTTGGCCTATATCTCGGCCCGCAAGGCGACACCCTGGTTTGCCCACATCTCCTATCACGCGCCGCATCCTCCTTATATCGTGCCCGAACCTTATCATGCTCTCTACGAACCTGCGTCGGTGCCGCTGCCCGTTCGCCTTGGGAGCGCCGAGGAAGAAGCCAAGCAGCATCCATGGACCCGCTTTTATCTCTCGAACCAACTGGACGCAGCCTACACCCATGGCGCCTCGCTTAAGGACTACCTTGAAATTGGGGAAGATGAGATACGGCAAATCAGGGCGACCTACTACGCCATGATGACGGAGATAGATGACCAAATTGGACGCCTGATTGCACATCTAAAAGAGACGGGCGCTTGGGATCGTACCCTGATCGTTTTTACCTCCGATCATGGCGAGCAGTTGGGCGATCATTGGATGATGTCAAAGTTTAGCTACTACCAACAGACATACCATATCCCTTTGATCATCCGTGACCCGCGCGCGGCCTCAGACCAGGCGCGCGGCACGGCCATCGACGCCTTCAGCGAGAATGTCGACCTCATGCCGACGATCCTGGAGTGGCTTGGTCTCGAGGTTCCCGCTGCCTGTGACGGCGCTTCGCTGCTGCCCTTCTGTCAGGGCATGGAGGTTGAGGACTGGCGCGCGGAAGCACATGCGGCGTTCGATTTTCGCCATTTTCCAGGACTTAACGGTGGCCAGACGCTGGGCCTGACACCCGATCAATGCAGCGCGAACCTGCTCTGGGACAGGCGCTATAAATACGTCCATTTCACCGGCCTGCCACCGCTATTTTTTGATCTGGAGAGCGATCCCCACGAGTTTCGTAATCTCGCCAACGATCCCGCCTATCATGGGTTGGTGCTCGAATATGCGCAAAAAATGCTGAGCTGGCGCATGAACCATGATGACCGGACCCTGGCCAACACACGGCTCGGGCCAAGCGGCGTGGTCGAACACCATCCGCCACGGCGGCGAAGACAAATACCGTTGTGAGGTAGAGAAATAGAAACTCAACAGCACCGACTGCGCGACGGAGTTCCCAACACAAAAGAATTACCGATAACCGACCCTTGGGCCGCCAGGCCGGGATGAAAATTTCAATTTTGGTGGAAACCGGATAGGATTGCCATCAATGTAAATGTTACCGGAATTTTCGCAGGCGATAATATTCAGGTGGGCTAGGGAAATTTAATATAAGCTTGTCAAGCGTTTCTGGAGATATCGCCATTATGACCATTGCTGACTACAAGTCGGCTGGGTGAGCCATGGGTCACACTGCACTGATTAGGTGGTTGAAGAATTAACCCAGAA